>JAJFKH010000075.1 GCA_021773305.1 Gammaproteobacteria bacterium
GCTGATCAAGGCAGGCAAGGAACGCATCCTATTCATGATGTGAAAGCCTTGAGCATCTTCAATGGCTTGTTGTTGTGTGTTACTCGGTATTTGCCATGTATCACTTTGAGAGTAGACTTGAAAAATTCCAAGATGAGAGATTTTTCTAGCAACAAAAGGTTGGCTGACATGATCTACGATGATGAGTTCAAAATGCAAATCGCCATTGGGCAGATAAGACAAGGAAGTATGTTGCCAGTTGATATAGTCTTCAGGAAGAATGGTGTGCCAATTTTTACCATCGAATTGCCGTAGAGCAAAACAGGAATTTTGATGCATTATTTGTATGGGGGTGGGATTATTTGCATCCAGCGTCCAGAAATAATGTTGATTTTCTTCATTGAGAGTAGGGAAAGGTTTGACTTTATCCGGATAAAAGAGAGCTAAACTATTAAAACTGACCATGAAGCCACGAAGTTGCATGTGTAGATCAGCCAATCCCTCATCTTGTCTACCCTCACTGATGCGGTTAGGTTCTGCTAAATAACGTTTGAGATTGTTGCGTAGGAGAGTCATCTTCTGATCCTCATCTGTAGATTGCAGATCCTTAAGATGAGGAGCGATACTTTTTTGATAAAATTGTTTCACCGCTGCCATGAATGCATCAATACTGATGCGAAGTTGAATGATTTTTTCTACAGTAGAGGTTTGATTCAGCTGTTTTATCTCTTGTTGAATATTGTCGCGGGTGGTAAGCAGGAGTTTCCAATTATTACCCGCGATTGCTCCATTGAATGAGGTAGGAGAGGAAAACGATGGCCTTTCCGGTTGAGATATTGGTGTAGCACCCTTCTTTGTTTGAGCAGCCTCTAGCCGTTTCTTCGGGGTTTTGCTGGAGAAGGGGCTTTTTGTGAGCTTGTGCAGAAGACGACTGCTTTGCTTGCTTTTATCATTACTAGGCATAGGGACTTACCTCTTTTATTTGTGTTATCAATACCTGGAAAATCAAATGCCAAGTATATCCAGTGAACTCTCGCTGCTACTTATTTTGAGCTACCACTAATCTATAGCAGAGAGTTTTTAAAAATCCACCTGGGGAAGCAAAAAAATTTTACAGAGTTGTATATTTTTTTGTTAACCCATTGATTTTCATTCCATTGTTTCATCTTAGAAAATTTTTCCACGAATATCAACAAAAAAGTAAAAAATAAATTAGTTAATACATAATTTGTTTTTTTTCATGCCGTTAATGAAAGGGGGTTCTTGACAAGAGCCTTGTTTCATTCCTATAGTGTATTTTAGTGGGAAAAAGTGGTTTAATGTGGGGCTAATAGTTTGTTTCGTGGTATCAATGCTATCAATATGGACGCAAAAGGGCGGGTTGCTATGCCCATTCGTTACCGTGAGCGTTTGGTAGAGGCATTTGATGGACAAACTATTATCACAATTGACGCGAAAGAGTCTTGCTTATTGCTATATCCCGTTTCTGAATGGGAAATCATTGAGCAAAAGCTTGAGAAGTTACCTAGTTTTGACCAAGCTGCTCGGCGGATCCAACGTCTACTTATTGGTCATGCGACGGAAGTGGAGCTGGATAACCATGGGCGGCTTCTTGTGCCGCCATTATTGCGTGATTATGCAAGATTGGATAAGCAAGTGATGTTAGTTGGCCAGGGCAAAAAGTTTGAAATTTGGAGCAAGGGAAACTGGGAAGATCAACGCACAGCCTGGTTAGCTGAAGAAGCTGATGGGAGTGGGTTGTCCGATGAATTACGCTTGATTTCGCTGTAGTGGTTCTAGGTTCAGATGATGATTGATAAAAAGCAACATAACGCTGTTTTATTGAATGAGGCCGTGAGTGGCTTGGTTCATGATCCCAATGGGATTTATATTGACGGTACCTTTGGTCGGGGGGGGCATAGTCAGGCTATTTTAGATCAATTGACTCAAGAGGGTCGGTTGATTGCGATTGATCGCGATTTAGCAGCCATTGAGCATGCTGCTGAGCGTATTAACGATGAGCGATTTATGATAGTGCATGGTTCTTTCGAGAATTTAGAAAATTTATTGGCAGAGCAAAACCTTCAAGGCAAGGTTGCAGGTATATTATTAGATTTGGGTGTTTCTTCACCCCAATTAGATGAGTCTGAACGGGGTTTTAGTTTTATGAAAGACGGCCCCTTGGATATGAGGATGGATCAATCTGGGGGATTGACCGCGGCAGCTTGGCTAGCAGAGGCAGAGGAAAAAGAGATTGCGAATGTGCTTTGGGAATATGGGGAAGAACGGTTTTCCCGAGGCATTGCTAAGGCTATTGTGGCAGCACGACAAGAAAAGCCCATCACGAGAACATTGGAACTGGCTGAGATTATAGCCACGGCTCAGCCGCGAAGAGATATTCATAAACATCCTGCCACAAGAAGTTTTCAAGCGATTCGGATTTTTATTAATCGAGAATTGGCTTCTTTGAAAACATGTTTGGATAGCTGTTTAACCTTATTGGAAAAAACCGGGCGGTTGGTTGTTATCAGCTTCCACTCTCTGGAAGATAGGATAGTCAAGCGTTTTATGAAACATCATGCGAAAGGTGATTATTTTCCCAAAGAATTACCGATTACCCAGGATAAAATACAGAGTACTTTGAAACTTATTGGGAAGGCTATTCGTGCAAGCGAACAAGAGTCTTTAGACAACCCCCGCGCGAGAAGTGCGGTTTTGCGTATTGCGGAGAAAATGCTATGAATGCAGCAGCGAGACATTTAGCCCAGCAGCAGCTCTGGGAAGGTAAACTGACGGTTTTTGTGATCAGTCCAAGAATGGTGGGTTTGTTGGCTTTGGTAACATTAGTTTTGGCTTCTGCTTTTGGGATTATTTACGAGCGAAATCAGTACCGATCTCTGGTTTCTAATTTGCAAGGATACCAGTCTCAACATTATAATTTGCATGTGGAAGCCCAGCAATTATTACTAGAGCAAACAACGTGGGCCAGCCAAGCTAGAATTCAGCATGTTGCACAGCATGCACTCCACATGGTGCCTCCCAAAAGTGAGCAGATTGTTTTGGTGAGTGAGTGAGATTAAGAACGGTTGTTTATCAAGAACGTTGGCGTTATTATGCGATATTTTTTTTCTTGTTGACTATTTTTATAGTGCTGGGTATGCGTGTTGTTCAGTTGATGGTTGTTGACAAACAATTTTTACAAAAGCAAGGGAATGCTCGTTCCTTGCGAGTATTAACATTGCCTGCTTCCCGAGGGATGATTACGGATAGAAATGGTTATCCATTAGCGATTAGTTCTCCTGTTGATAGTGTTTGGGTGAACCCAAAAGAATTTGATTTTCAGAATCCACATATTTTTTCATTAGCTGCTGTCTTAGGCGAGAGCCAAGATCATCTTCTACAGCATATTCGTGAGAATAGTCATCGAGAGTTTATCTATTTGAAAAGGCACATTAATCCAAAGTTTGCTGAACAAGTAAAGACCTTGAATTTACCCGGAGTGAACTTGCAAAAAGAATATCGCCGCTATTACCCTGAATCTGAAGTAATGGCCCATGTTATCGGGTTTACCGATATCGATGAGCATGGTCAAGAAGGTATGGAGCTGCGGTACGATGATTTTTTGAAAGGCCAGTCTGGAAAACAAAAAGTTATTAAGGATAGGATGGGGCATACCATTGAAGTGATTGATACGATACAGCCTGCTATTGCAGGGCAAGATTTAGTTTTGAGTATTGATCGTCGAGTGCAATACCTTGCTTACCGAACGTTAAAAAACACAGTGACAAAATCTCATGCAGCATCTGGTTCAATGGTTATTTTAGATGTCAAAACCGGCGAAATTATTGCAATGGTGAATCAGCCTTCATATAATCCCAATAGCAGAAGCAAGAATCAAGTGGATCATTATCGAAATCGCGCTGTGACAGATTTATTCGAACCAGGTTCGACCATTAAAGGGCTGAGTGTTGCAAATGTATTAGAAAATAGCGACTTAAATGCAGATTCTACTATTGATACTTCTCCGGGTTGGATCGCCTTAAATGGTCATGTTGTAGATGATCATAAAAATAATGGGGTGATGACATTAACTCGTGTATTACAACGTTCTAGTAATGTGGGTATGACAAAATTTACCCTGTTATTGCCTCCAGAGAGTTTGTGGCAGACATTACATAAATTAGGTTTTGGTGAGAAAACCACTGTAAATTTCCCTGGAGAAGTTGCCGGTCACTTAGCTGCTCAGCGTATTTGGTCACCTTTCACGTTGGCAACCTTGTCTTTTGGCTACGGTGTCTCAGCTTCTACCCTACAACTTGCTCAGGCATATGGCGTTATTGCTGCTGGAGGGATTAAGCGAGATGTTTCTCTCACGAAGCTGGATAAAATAAATGCCGGAACTCGAGTGATAAAAGCGTCCACTGCACAACAGGCTTTAGCCATGTTAGAGACTGTGGTTGGAAAAGGAGGCACAGGTACTCGCGCGCAGATAAAAGGCTACCGTGTAGCAGGAAAAACGGGAACGGTGCGTAAGATTACAGAAAAAGGTTATGATAATCATCATCATTTAGGGATTTTTGTGGGTGCAGTGCCTGCTAATGATCCGCGATTTGTTGCTGCGGTTGTGATTGATGATCCCACCGTGGGGAGTTATTACGGTGGGATAGTGGCCGCACCTGTTTTTGCAAAAGTGATGGCGGGAACCCTGCGTCTGTTATCGATTCCTTCGAGTGGGGAGCGCAGTTAATGTCAGCATCGATAATTCAAAAGTTCTCTCTTCAAGCGCTTTGTAAAAATATAGTGGATATTTCTTCAGATTATAATGGCTCTATTACAGGTATGACGTTAGATAGTCGGAAGGTGTGTGCAGGGGACTTATTTTTTGCATGTATTGGTGAGCAGTATGATGCAAGAGACTTTATTGATGAAGCGAGTCATAAAGGTGCGGCAGCTGTGTTTTGTGAAGCGCTAAGTGATTCTGATATTCGAGAAATCAATAAATACCAAAAACACTACACTGTTCCTGTGATCCCAGTGTTGCATCTTTCAGAAAAAATAGGTTTATTAGCAAGTCGTTTTTATGGGGTTCCCTCGGAACATATGAATGTGATCGCTGTCACTGGGACTAATGGGAAGACATCATGCTGCCATTTTATTGCCCATGCATTAAGCGAATTGAATCATCCTTGTGCAGTGATTGGTACGGCAGGAAACGGGTTTCCTCGGGATTTACAGCAGAGCCAGTTGACAACTCCAGACAAAGTAGGCTTGCATGGTCTCATGGCAGATTATTATGCGAATGGCGCTAAGGCGCTAGCCTTTGAGGCATCATCCCACGGACTGGTGCAAAATCGCTTGGCGGGTGTGGCAGTGAATATTGGTGTTTTTACCAATTTAACACGAGAACATTTAGATTATCATCGTGATATGCAGCATTATGCCCAGGCAAAACGTTTATTATTTCAAATACCGACTGTAGAAACGGCAGTGATTAATGCAGATGATGAATTTGGGCAGCAATTGATTAAGGATTTTTCTAATAAAATCAATGTCATTGGGTTCAGCACAGATGAAAGTCGTTCTGTTCCACAGGATATTGCTATGCTGAGCGCCCATGATATACAAATTGATGCTGATGGTATAAAAGCTTTTGTGATTTCTCCCTGGGGGCAAGGTGAACTGAAAAGCCGCTTATTGGGACGATTTAACTTAAGCAATTGTTTGGCAGTGCTCGCTTGTCTTGGTATCATGCGTGTGCCTTTTGCTAAGGCCTTGGACTGTATTTCTCATTTGCCTGGTATTATAGGTCGTGTGGAACCTTTCGGTGGCAAGGAACAACCTTTAGTTGTGGTTGACTATGCCCATACGACGGATGCTTTAGAGCAAGTTTTAAAAGTGCTTAGCAAGTTGTGCCGTGGTCAATTATGGTGTGTGTTTGGTTGTGGTGGTGGTCGTGATACGGGTAAGCGTGCCATTATGGGAAAACTTGCCGAGCAATATAGTGATCGAGTGGTTGTGACCAATGATAATCCTCGCCATGATGAACCCAGAGATATTGCAGAGGCCATCTTAGGTGGCATGAAATGTCCTGAGCAAGCGATATTACAGTTGGATCGAAAAAGTGCGATTGTTTATGCTGTGTCTGAGGCTAAAGCCCAGGATATTGTATTAATTGCAGGTAAAGGGCATGAACTTTATCAACAAATTGGGGATGTAAAATATCCCTTCAGTGATCAACAGATAGTACAGGAAGTACTTCATAAAAATAGGGCTGACGAGGATGTTGAGTTTTAACCTGTGCCAATTGAGTGAACTGTTTCACGGCGAACTGCGTGGCAAAAATATTGACTTTTCTCAAGTGAGTATCGACTCTAGAACGCTTCAGCCTAACGATGCTTTTATTGCAATTTCAGGGCCTAACTTTGATGGCCATGATTTTGTCTCCAGAGCAAAAGAGCAGGGTGCAAGCTGCGCCATTGTGAGCAATTTTGTAGATTGTGATCTTCCACAACTGAAAGTGCATGAACCACGAAAGGTATTAGCTGAACTCGCTCGATTGCGCCGCAATCAACTGAATATCCCTATTGTTGCAGTGACGGGTTCTTGTGGTAAAACCACAACCCGATCTATGTTAGCGTCTATTCTTAAACAAAAAGGAAACGTTAATGCCAGTGAAGCGAGTTACAATAATAATTTGGGTTTACCACTTACATTACTAAAAACAAATACCCATCACGATTTTTGTGTCTTAGAAATGGGCGCAAATCATCCCAATGAAATTGCTTACCTGACTCAAATTGCCCGGCCTAATGTCGCTATTATCACCATGGCAGCGCCAGCCCACTTAGCAGGTTTTGGTGATTTACAAGGCGTTGCTAAGGCCAAGGGTGAAATTTTTCAGGGGTTAGATAGTGATGGTACCGCTGTACTAAATCAAGATGATGAATTTTTTCACTATTGGCAAGGACTTGTTGTTGATCAGAATATGTTATGTTTTGGTCTGAGTGCTAACGCAAATGTTTGGGCGACAGGTATTCAATCTGATGGTGAATATCGGTTGCAATTTCGTTTACATCACAAAACACAATCCCAAAAAGTATGTTTGCCACTTATGGGTGAGCATCATGTAAATAATGCATTAGCTGCTGCTACGGCTTGTTTATCGTTGGGTTTTAGCTTAGATGATATTGTAAAAGGACTCGAAGCCGTTGAAGCAGTGGATAAACGAATGATTCTGCTCCAAGGTTTAAGAGGCGCTCAACTTCTTGATGATACATATAATGCTATTCCTACTGCGGTCTTAGCTGCAATTAATGTCTTGGCGAATAGCTCTAGAGAAAAAATATTTGTTTTTGGAGCAATGGGTGAGTTGGGTGAAAAAGCGGAGGCAATCCATCAGCAGATTGGTCATCGTGCAAAAGAGCAAGGCATTGATTATTTGTTTACTTATGGTGATTTGGCATATACCAGCGCTGAAGCGTTTGGCCCAGGTGCAGAGCATTTTGATAATCAGCAACTATTAGTCGAAAAATTATCTCCTTTATTAACTGCAAATACCACGGTACTGGTTAAAGGTTCTCGGGCCATGAAGATGGAGAATATTGTGTCTGCATTGAAAATGGAGCCTCTTGAACAATGATATTATGGTTGACCGAATTATTGACCCAGTACTATCATCCTTTTGCGGTTTTTCATTATCTTACCACTCGGGCTATTTTTGCAGCGCTGACAGCATTTGTGATTGCATTATTTTTTGGGCCGAATGTGATTGATTATCTGCGTCGCTATAAAGTAGGTCAACAAGTTCGAGATGATGGCCCGAAAACGCATTTAGTTAAAGCCGGAACCCCCACCATGGGCGGTATTTTAATGCTAGGTGCTATTGCAGCTAGCGTATTGTTATGGGCTGATTTAGCGAATCATTTTGTTTGGCTCGTGTTGTATACCATGATTGGTTTTGGGGCTGTTGGATTCGTAGATGATTACCGAAAGCTTGTACTGAAAAATACGAAAGGCTTGCCTGCGCGCTGGAAATATATCTGGCAATCTGTGCTGGGATTGTCTGTGGCGATTTATCTTTATTGTGTTGCAACATCTCCTGCTGAAACTCAATTATTAATTCCATTTTTTAAGCATATGCAAGTAAGCTTAGGGTTGGGATTTATCTTTCTGACTTACTTAGTGCTTGTGGGATCCAGCAATGCGGTGAACCTGACGGATGGCTTGGATGGTCTTGCTATTTTGCCTATTGTTTTGGTTGCTGGAGCTTTAGGGGTTTTTGCGTACTTGACCGGGCACAGCATTAATGCAGAATACTTGCTCATCCCTTATATCCCAGGGGCGGGTGAAATTGCGATTGTTTGTAGCTCCATTGTGGGGGCAGGGCTTGGGTTTCTTTGGTTTAATGCTTATCCGGCTGAGGTTTTCATGGGCGATGTGGGTTCTTTGAGCTTGGGCGCTGCTCTTGGAGTCATTGCGGTAATTGTTCGCCAAGAGCTTGTGTTGTTTTTAATGGGTGGTTTGTTTGTAGCTGAAACTATCTCAGTCATTATGCAAGTGAGTTATTTTAAAATGACGGGAAAGCGAATTTTCCGTATGGCTCCTTTGCATCACCATTTTGAATTGAAAGGATGGCCAGAATCTAAAGTGATTGTGCGCTTTTGGATTATTACTGTTATTTTAGTATTGATTGGGTTAAGTACTTTGAAATTACGTTGATGAATAATACCAGTAATATATTACGAGTCATTGTTGGGTTAGGTAAGACCGGGCTATCCTGTGCACGCCATTTGGCAAAAAAGAAGATTCCTTTTGCCATAACAGATAGTCGAGATAGTCCTCCGGGTTTGGTGGCTATAAAAGAAGAATTTCCCGATTGTCGTATTGCCCTTGGGGGGTTCGATGATAAATTACTCGCCAGTGCAAAAGAGATTGTCTTAAGCCAAGGGGTTTCATTACTGGAGCCAGCTATCGTTAAATGCCAGAAGCAAGGGTTGCGGATTATTGGTGATCTAGAATTATTTGCTAGAGCGGCTCGCTCTCCTATTGTGGCAATTACAGGATCCAACGCAAAAAGTACTGTGACGACTTTAGTTGGACAAATGGCAGCAGATGAGTCTGTACTTGTAGGAGGGAATATCGGGATACCCATGTTGGATTTGTTAAATCAACCGGCACCTGATTTTTATGTTTTAGAAGTGTCTAATTTTCAACTGGAAGTGACCCAATCCTTGGGTGCTGACATTGCTTGTTTGCTTAACATTTCTCCCGATCATTTAGATTGTTATCATGACTATAAAGATTATATTGCTGTGAAACGCCATGTTTTTGATGGTTGCAAATTAGCTGTGTTTAATCGCCAAGATCCGTTGACGTGCGTTGATGCTGATAATGCTATTAGTTTTGGATTAGATGAACCTTGTGATTCTGGGTTTGGTTTGCGTCAAATGGACAATGATTATTTTCTTGGATTTGAAAATGAAAATTTATTACGTGTTGATGATATGCTTCTCTCAGGACAGCAGCATTGGCAAAATGCATTGGCGGCGTTGGCTATTGGCAAAGGCATGGGTTTGCCCATGGATACTATGCTGCAAGCAATTAAGAAATTTAAAGGGCTTCCCCATCGTTGTGAATTTTTAGGGGAACATCATGGTATAACTTGGTATAACGATTCGAAAGGAACGAATGTAGGAGCAACCTCTGCGGCTATTGCAGGGTTGGGCCATGGGATCCGTGGCAACATTGTGTTATTGGCCGGAGGTTTGGCAAAAGAAGCCGATTTTTCTCCATTAATTCCTCTACTCAATAAACATGTTCAAGATGTGATTCTATTTGGGCAAGATGCTACTTTTATCGCTAAATATTTCGAAAAAAGTACAAGTGAATTGCATTTTGTCACTGATTTGAAAGCAGCTGTGAAGATGGCTGAAGAAAAAGCAACTCCTGGTGATACGGTATTATTATCTCCAGCCTGTGCAAGCTTCGATATGTTCGATGATTTTGCACAGCGAGGCCGTGTTTTTACTGAATTAGTGAATGAGGTGATACATGTCTAGAGCAAGCATGGCTGCAATGAATAATCCCTATGGCTCTCATTCAATTTATCGTCTTTATGATATGGTTTTAGTACTGGTTGCTATTAGTTTGATGGGGATTGGGTTATTAATGGTAGCATCCGCTTCTATGGTGGTTTCTGAGCAGCGATTTGGTACATCTTTCCACTATTTAATGCATCAATCTGTGCATCTTTTATTGGGACTAGCATTAACGGGACTGTTTTTTCGTATTCCCGTGGCCATTTGGGAAAAACTGAGAACTCAATTATTGCTTGTCGCCATGATGGCCTTGGTTTGCGTACTTTTGCCCGGTATTGGAAAGCAGATAAATGGTAGTATGCGTTGGATTGGCTTAGGCCCTTTTGGGATCCAAGTGTCTGAATTGGCTAAATTGTTTATTGTTATTTATTTGGCAGGTTATTTACATTGTTATAATCAACATCTCCGTCAAAGCTTAAGTGCTTTTTTAAAGCCTATGGGCATTGTTAGTTTATTCATTTTTCTTTTGTTATTAGAGCCGGATTTTGGAACCTCTATTGTTATTTTATTCACGGCTCTGGGAATGATGTTTTTAGCCGGGGTGCGGTTGCGTTATTTTTTAGCATTAGTGTTGATAGCGGGCCTTACGTTTTTATTACTTGCGATCTCTTCACCTTATAGACTTGAGCGATTAACGACATTTGTCAATCCTTGGGCTTATCCCTTCGGTAGCGGTTACCAATTAACCCAATCTCTTATTGCATTTGGGCAAGGTGGTTGGCTTGGTGTGGGGCTGGGTAACAGCGTACAAAAACTTTTCTATCTGCCGGAAGCCCATACGGACTTTGTTTTTGCTGTGCTTGGGGAAGAAGTGGGGCTTGTCGGATGTTTTGCGGTTATTGGCTTATTTCTCCTTTTTATTTGGCGAGGGATGGTTATTGGTTATCGCGCAATGCTTCAGCATCACTATTTCTCGGGCTTTCTTGCCTATGGGCTGACCTTGTGGATGGCGTTTCAAACGGCGATTAACATTGGTGTGAATACCGGTGCATTACCGACAAAAGGTTTAACACTACCTTTTATTAGTTATGGGGGTAGTAGCATGTTAATCAACTGTTGTGTTTTAGGTCTATTATTGCGCATTGATCATGAATTGCGGCTTGAGAAAAGTCACTCTTTTTAGGGGTATTAAAGGTTGGCACTGAAAAAAGTATTGATTATGGCTGGTGGTACCGGGGGGCATGTGATCCCAGGATTGACCATTGCTCATCGTTTGCAAAGGGCAGATTGCGCTATTGCTTGGCTAGGTACTTCCCATGGCCTTGAAGCATCCTTAGTGCCTCAAGCGAATTTTTCATTTTATCCTATACAGGTGACAGGATTGCGTGGCAAGGGATGGCGTGCATTGGTGAGAGCGCCTTTAACTATGATTCAGGCACTATATCAAGCGTATAAAATATTTCGGGAAGTTAAACCTGACTTGGTGATTGGTATGGGTGGATATGCATCAGGCCCCGGCGGTATCATCGCTTATTGTTTGGGTAAACCTCTATTGATTCACGAGCAAAATACAAAGCCAGGATTGACGAATCGAATTTTACATTTGCTTGCAAAGGAAACCTTTGAAGCATTTCCCAATAGTTTCACTTCCAAACGAAGAACTCATGTAACAGGCAATCCTGTGCGATGTGAAATTTTAGCCATTTCTGATCCCAAACAGCGTTTGGCGGATAGAACGTCTGGGGTTTTACGGATGTTAATTTTAGGTGGTAGCCAAGGAGCTAAAGCGATTAATGAGGCTGTTATTGACAGCCTGCAACGGCTTCCTGAGGGTGTGACTTTGTCAATTCGCCATCAATGTGGGCAACAGCACCATGAGGCTTGTGAAAAAGCTTACAAGAATACGGCGATGCAAGCTATTGTGACAGGTTTTATCGATGATATGGCCGAAGCCTATGAATGGGCTGATCTGGTGATTGCTCGTGCGGGTGCATTAACAGTGAGTGAGATCGCTGCGAGTGGTAGTTGTAGTGTGTTAATCCCCCATCCTTTCGCAGTGGACGATCATCAGACGTCAAATGCACGCTATTTATCGGATAAAAATGCTGCAATCCTCTTACCTCAAGCGCAATTATCCGCGGAACGCTTACAGGAAATCTATTGCAAATTTGCCAAAGATAGGCAGGGATTGGTGACTATGGCAGAAGCCGCCAGGCGTGCGGCGATGCCTTCTGCGTTAGAGGATATTGTTGGACACTGTTTAGGAGAAAAAAAATGATTCAAGATGCCATCCCAAATAAAATGGGTCTAGGCCGGATCCAGCATATTCATTTTGTTGGTATCGGTGGTGCAGGAATGGGCGGTATAGCCGAAGTGTTGCTCACCGAGGGATATAAGATTTCAGGCTCTGATCTGCTGGATAATGTAGTGACGGCTCGGTTGCGCTCATTAGGCGCAGAGATATTTATGGGGCACAACGCAAATAACATCGCTGGAGCTGACGCTGTGGTGGTGTCAACAGCGATTGACGAGGGTAATCTTGAAATTGCCGCGGCCATAGATGCGCGTCTTCCCATTGTGCCGAGAGCGCAAATGCTCGCAGAGTTGATGCGGTTTCGCTTTGGCATTGCAGTTGCCGGTACCCATGGAAAGACCACAACCACAAGCCTTATTGCCAGTTTAATGGCGGCTGGAGAGTTGGATCCCACCTTTGTTATTGGTGGTAGGCTAAATAGTGCGGGATGTAATGCACGCCTGGGCGCGAGCCGATTTTTGGTGGCAGAGGCTGATGAAAGTGATGCATCATTCCTTTATTTGACGCCAATGATAGCAGTTGTTACTAATATTGACGCAGATCATATGGAAACCTACGGTGGTGATTTTGCAAAATTAGAACAAACCTTCATTGATTTTCTGCATCATCTACCTTTTTATGGTTTAGCAATTATGTGTATCGATGATGTTAATGTTCGGAAAATTCTACCGAAAATCAATAGACGTGTGATTACTTACGGTTTTTCCGAGGATGCTGATTACCAAGTGACGGGCTATCAACAGAAGGGGATTAAGACAGAGTTCAGTGTTATACGAAAATCTTGCGGTGATACATTAAAGTTGGTATTAAATTTGCCTGGTGAACATAATGTATTAAATGCTTGTTCTGCTCTTATTGTAGCCAATGAAGTGAGTGTAGCAGTGGATGCTCAAAAGCAAGGATTAGAAAATTTTGCAGGAATCGGTCGGAGATTTCAGATCTATGGCGATTATGATACGGATAATGGTAACGTCACCTTAATTGATGACTACGGGCATCATCCGAGAGAAGTGGCTGCAACCCTTGCTGCCATTCGCCAAGCTTGGCCAGAACGTCGCTTGGTCATGATCTACCAACCCCACCGCTATTCAAGAACCCGAGATTTATTTGATGATTTTGCCAAGACCTTAAGTAAAGTTGATAAATTGCTGATGTTAGATGTGTACTCCGCAGGAGAAGAGCCTATCAATGGTGCCGATAGTTCAAGTTTATGTCGTACCATTCGGCAGCATGGCAGTGTGGATCCTATCTATGTTGGGGATTGTGCCCATTTAAATACAACATTGAGCCACGTGCTTGAAGATGGCGATATTTTATTGACCCAAGGAGCTGGCAGCGTGGGGAGTTTGGCAGCGAGTTTGGCTGGGCAGCAATTAAAATTTAGTGATTAGGTGACCTGTGGCAACAAAAATTGAACATTTTAAAAAACAAGTTGCAATGGATTGTAAAGGACGGTTTGCGGAAAATGAACAACTACATCAGTATACCACTTGGAGGGTAGGCGGACCGGCTCGCTATTTTTATCGGCCGAAGGGTGTTGAGGATTTAGCGACTTTTATGGCTTTGATCCCAGAAGAAGTGTCGATCACTTGGTTAGGATTAGGTAGCAATGTGTTGATCCGTGATGGAGGCATTGATGGTGTTGTGATTGCCCACCAAGGCTGCCTTCGGGAATTTACTCAGTTAGATGATACAACGGTTCGTGCTGAAGCAGGGTTGGCTTGCGCTCAAGTGGCCCGTTTTGCGGCTCGGCTTAATTTGCAAGGAGCTGAATTTTTGGCCGGGGTTCCGGGAACTATTGGTGGTGCTTTAAACCTCAATGCCGGTTGCTTTGGTAGTGAGACTTGGAATTTTGTTGTCGCAGCGGAAATGATGAATCGTCAAGGCGAAATTAAATTGCGCCAAGCAAAGGATTTTGATTATCAGTATCGTTATGTTAAACGGCCTGAAAATGAGTGGTTTGTGGCAGGACATTTTCAATTGACCGCAGGTGTCAAAGAAGTGAGTTTAGATAAAATTCGAGAATTGTTAGATCGTAGGGCCAATTCACAACCTACGGGAAAACCCACTGGAGGCTCTGTTTTTAGAAATCCACCAGGAAATTTTTCAGCTAAGCTGATCGAGCAATGCGGATTGAAAGGATTTTCCATGGGAGGCGCTGAGATCTCAACCAAGCATGCCAATTTTATCATCAGCTCTTCTGAGACAAAAGCGCAAGATATTGAGCGGCTCATGGAACATGTGGGGGAGCAAGTGAATGCAAAATTTGGGATTAAGTTGGTACCTGAAGTGCATATCATTGGAGATTCGGAATAAAATGTTAAGCAGTGAGACCTATTGTGCATAAGAAAAATGTGCAAAAAAAGACTAAAAGTCAACCAGCCTTTGGTGTTGGAGAACGCTTTCGCCAGTTTAGCAAGAAATTTAGTAAGATTTTTGTTGGATGCTTCGTGGGGAGCCTGGTATTATTTAGCTGTTTTAAAATCCGAGATCCCGATTGGCTACCCATCAACAAGGTAAGTATTATTGGAGCTTATGACCATGTGGATAAGCACGCCTTGCAGCAAGTGATTACCTCCCGAGTTAATTGTAATTTTTGGTTTGTGGATGTGAACGGCATTAAGCAAGAAGTGGAAAAGCTACCTTGGGTTTTTCAGGCGACAGTAAAAAAGCATTGGCCGGATACGGTGATTGTTGATATACAACAGCGCCAAGCTATGTCTCGCTGGAATGGTGAAGCCTTGATTAGCATGAATGAGGAAATTTTTTATCCTAGTCGAGAAATCTCTCATCAGCTGCCTGCACTTTATGGCCCTGAAGGATTTCATAAGGAAGTTGTCGCAGGTTTTCGTGAAATGCAAATAATCCTGCACCCTCTGGGTCTTAGGATAAAAGCTGTTCGAGTTGATAAGCGCCATGCCTGGCAATTAGATTTGGATAATGATATACAGCTATTGCTAGGGCGGGAGCAGCATCAACAGCGATTACAACGTTTTACACAAGTTTATGGGCGAGTACTTGATTTTCAAGAAGCAGATATTGCTTCAGTTGACTTACGGTATGGTCATGGTATGGCTGTGCGTTGGAAAAAACGGGTTTAAGTTAGCTAAGGAAGGCCGAGAGTAGGATATAAAATGGCTAGAAAAATAGAACGAGATTTAATTGTAGGGTTGGATATTGGAACGACCAAAGTGGTTGCTTTGGTCGCTGAAATGTCTCCTGAAGGTGTTTTAGATATCGTGGGATATGGCGCGCATCCTTCACGAGGATTAAAGCGGGGCGTGGTTGTCGATATTGAATCCACGGTCAATTCTTTGCAACGGGCGATTGAAGATGCCGAAACTATGGCCAGTTGCCATATCCATTCAGCTTATGCTGGTATTGCAGGTAGTCATATTTGTAGCTTAAATTCTCATGGCATTGTTGCTATTCGAGAGCATGAAGTGATTTCCTCTGATATTGAGCGAGTGATTGATGCAGCAAAAGCTGTCGCAATTTCTGCGGATCAAAAAATTCTTCATGTATTGCCTCAAGAGTTTATTATTGATAACCAAGAGGGGATCCGAGAACCTATTGGTATGTCAGGTGTGCGCTTAGAATCGCGAATCCATATGGTGACAGGATCGGTTAGCGCTGCTGAAAATATCGTAAAATGTGTACAACGCTGTGGTCTAGAAGTGGCTGATATTATTTTAGAACAATTAGCTTCTAGCTACGCTGTACTGTCGGAAGATGAAAAAGACCTTGGTGTTTGTCTTGTGGATATTGGCGGGGGAACAACGGATATTGCGGTTTATACCAACGGTGCCATTCGACATACGGCAGTGATTCCTATCGCAGGAGATCAAGTGACCAATGATATTGCTGTGGCACTGAGAACGCCAACCCAAGCTGCTGAAGCCATTAAAGTAAATTATGCTACGGTATCTTCACAATTTGCTAGTGATAATGAGGCTGTAGAATTACCCAGTGTAGGTGGACGCCCAGGCCGTCATTTAAGCCGAAAATTGTTATCTGAGATTGTAGAGCCACGTTACGATGAATTACTCCTACTCATACAAGGAGAGTTACAACGCAGTGGTTTTGCAGATATGATCCCCGCCGGTATTGTGCTGACTGGGGGTGCGGCAAAAATGGATGGTGTGATTGAGTTGGCTGAATCTGTTTTGAAAATGCCTGCTAGATTAGGTTTACCACACAATATTAGCGGACATGAGAATATAGTGGACAACCCGATTTATGCGACTGCTGTTGGCTTGTTGTTATATGGTGTGCAGCAGCAACAATCAGGTATTCGGTCTGCTTCTTTTGCAGGGGCTGGTGAAGGGCTATGGGGACGATTTAAGGGTTGGTTTCAGGGGAATTTTTAATCAAATCTAAATCTATAACCGGGTTGTCATTATTCAGAAAAATTTTTGGTCATTGTTGCCTATTTTGTGCTAGAGTGGGGCAACTGGATCTGTGTGTTGGAGGAAGGGGCTATGTTTGAGCTTATGGAACGCGGTGCTGAAGGTGCTGTTATTAAGGTTATCGGTGTTGGTGGCGGTGGTGGTAATGCCGTAGAGCATATGCTTACCGAGCGCATTGAGGGTGTTGAATTTCTTTGTGCTAACACGGATGCACAAGTTTTGAAGAATTGTTCTGCTCCAACCATGCAACTTGGTGATGAAATGACCAAAGGGCTAGGTGCTGGAGCGGATCCCGATGTGGGACGCCAGGCCGCAGAAGAAGATATTGAAAAACTACGAGAATTTTTAGCGGGTTCAGATATGATTTTTATTACCGCTGGTATGGGCGGTGGCACAGGTACCGGAGCGGCTCCTGTGATAGCGAAGCTTGCTAAAGAGTTAGGAATTTTAACTGTCGCTGTTGTCACTAAACCTTTTTCTTTTGAAGGCAAGGTACGATTACAAGTTGCTGATGAAGGTATTGCTTCTCTGGGACAGTATGTGGATTCATTGATTACTATACCTAATAATAAATTATTAAGTGTCCTTGGTAAAAACATTACCTTGCTTAATGCATTTAAAGCGGCGAACAACGTATTGTTTGGTGCGGTTCAGGGTATCGCTGAATTGATTACGCGCCCTGGTTTAATCAACGTGGATTTTGCCGATGTTCGTACGGTCATGTCTGAGATGGGCATGGCGATGATGGGAACAGGGGTTGCTGGTGGTGAAAATCGTGCTAGAGAAGCCGCAGAAGCAGCTATTGCAAGTCCTCTTTTAGAGGACGTTAATCTCAATGGAGCTAAAGGTGTGCTGGTCAATATTACAGCAGGCCTGGATATGTCTATTGGTGAGTTTGAAGAAGTGGGGGATGCTGTGAAAGGCTTTACCTCTGAAAATGCTAGAGTCGTTGTGGGAACAGTGATTGATCCTGAAATGAATGACCAGATGCGAGTGACTGTGGTGGTCACAGGATTGGGTCAGGGGAGTGCCAATAGAGGCGCGATTTCCGGTGGATTAGAGCACACTCGCAAAGATGGAAGCTTCGATTATCAAAAATATGAGCGTCCAACGGTGATGCGCCAGCAGAATATGAAGAGCCGAGATGCAGTGGATGTGGCCAAAGATATTGAATATTTGGATATTCCCGCATTCCTTCGCCGCCAAGAGCAGGAAGAAGTGAGTTAAAAAATGGAATTTATGGTATATACTTAGGTTGAAGTATTTTAATTTTTCTTGAAGATGCTACAATAACGACCTTATTTTGGGCTTGTGGCGTTGAAAAGGGTTGATTTTTAGTAATGGTTAAACAAAGAACACTTCGGAATAGGATCCAGGCAACTGGTGTGGGATTGCATACTGGGGACAAGGTTTACCTTACCCTGCGGCCAGCTCCTGTGAATACAGGCATTGTTTTTTGCCGAGTCGATTTAGATCCTGCTGTGGAGATCCCTGCCCGAGCCGAATTTGTGGGAGACACCCGTTTAGCAACAACCTTAGCGAAAGATGGTGTGCGAATTTCCACTGTTGAGCATTTAATGTCTGCTTTGGCCGGTATGGGTATTGATAATGTCTATGTGGATGTTACGGCACCTGAATTACCTATTATGGACGGCAGTGCAGGCCCTTTTGTTTTTTTAATTCAATCTGCGGGTATTGAAGAACAAAATGCTGCTAAACGCTTTATTCGTGTGAAACAGCCTATTGTTGTTGAAGAAGAGGATGATGACAGAGAAGGGAATGGTGGTACTGCTAAAACGGCTAGTTTTTTCCCCCACGATGGTTTTAAAGTTGATTTTTCTATTGAATTTAACCACCCTATTTTCAAGCATAAAGCTCAGCAAATTGTGATGGATTTCTCCACGACCTCTTATGTGAAGGAAGTGAGTCGAGCCAGGACTTTTGGATTTCTCTCAGATTATGAAAAGCTACAAGAAATGAACTTAGCGTTAGGCGGAAGTTTAGATAACGCAGTGGTTTTAGATGAATATCGTATTTTGAACAATGATGGTTTGCGTTATGACGATGAGTTTGTGCGCCATAAAGTCCTAGATGCTATCGGTGATCTGTATTTGCTAGGTTCTAATCTCATTGGTTCTTTTGTAGGTTATAAGTCAGGCCATGGGTTAAATAACCAACTTTTGAAGGCATTGCTGGCCAATGAAGATGCTTGGGAATATGTGACTTACGAAGATCCTACTAAAATCCCTGTACTTTATACGAGTCCGGTGATTGCCTCAGCTACGTAACCTTATATATCATTTAATTTGACCATTTTCTGCCAGGTTTATCAGCATTTCTCTGAGAGTTTCGTCTTGGATAGTGCTTGCCGATTGTTTTAAACAGGCCGCGCTATGCTCGCTCATGGTGATGCTAGGTGTGGTTTTTCCCTCAGCTTCTTTTTCTGGAGGTTTTACGTAGAATTCAATATCTGTAATGGATTCTAATCCAGGCTGTTTGCGGATGAGTTGCAAGAGATCGGGGGTTTCAAAGCGCAGGCGAGTGGCCCAGGCTCCATTGCTTATTTCTAGGACAAGAGTGCCTTCACGAATATTCGCAACTGTACAATGCTTTGCAAGAGGCTCTCCCACCACCGTTTTAAAGACTTGGTTGATACCTTCCAGAATATATACTTTGTTGACTAAAAATTGATAAGATTGCTCGTGACTGCCGAAAATATAGTCGAGAGCTTCTTTAGAAAAGGATTTTTTCTGCTTGGGAGGGGCTTTTGACACCAGGCTCATTTCCTAGGGATCTTGATTCCGTGTATAATATACAATCTTTCATCATAGAGCAAAAGCTGGACTGGATATGTTTCAAAAAATTTTTAAAGCAATTTTTGGTAGCCGCAATGAGCGAGTACTCAAGGGATTAAATAAGGTTGTTCGTCAAATCAATGGATATGAGCCGACTTTTGAACAATTATCTGATGAAGCCCTTGGCGGCAAAACGCAAGAGTTTAAACAGCGCTTAGCCAAAGGTGAGACACTCAATAGTATTTTGCCTGAAGCCTTCGCCTGTGTACGAGAAGTCTCTAAGCGTACCTTAGGTTTACGTCACTTTGATGTGCAGCTTGTTGGGGGAATGGTGCTTAACCAGGGCAATATTGCTGAAATGTTAACCGGTGAAGGTAAAACCTTAGTTGCGACATTACCCGCTTATCTTAATGCATTATCAGGTCGAGGCGTTCACATTATTACAGTGAATGATTATCTTGTGAAACGTGATGCCAAATGGATGGAGCCTGTATACAGCATGTTGGGGATGACGGTGGGGGTGAATGTTGCTGGGATGTCCCATCAAGAAAAGCAACAAGCCTACAGAGCTGATATTACATTTGGTACCAACAATGAATTTGGTTTCGATTTTCTTCGAGATAATATGGCGTTTCGCCTGGATGATCGCGTGCAGCGAGACTTGGGTTATGCCATTGTGGATGAAGTAGACTCTATCTTAATTGATGAAGCACGTACACCACTGATTATCTCGGGGCCTTCTGAAGATTCTTCTGAACGCTATGTACAAATTAATCAATTGATCCCACAGTTAGCGTGTAGAGAAGGAGAAGAAGGCCCGGGTGATTATTATTTGGATGAAAAATCCAAGCAAGCGTTTTTGACGGAAGACGGTCATCGGGTTGTTGAAGAAAAATTAAGTGAATTGGGATTACTTCAAGAAGGTGAGAGTCTTTATGACGCTTCTCATATATCATTGATGCATCATATTTACGCAGCTCTACGCGCTCACGGGTTATTCCAAAAAGATGTGGATTACATTGTCAAAAATGATCAAATTATGATTGTGGATGAGCATACCGGTCGCCTTATGGAAGGACGCCGTTGGTCTGATGGTTTACATCAAGCGGTGGAAGCGAAAGAAGGGGTGACCATTCAAACAGAGAACCAAACATTAGCTTCTATTACGTTCCAAAATTATTTTCGTAGTTACGATAAATTAGCGGGTATGACAGGTACCGCAGATACAGAAGCTTATGAATTCCATCAAATTTATGGTTTAGAAGTTATTGTCATACTGCCGAATCAGTCTGTTGCAAGAAAAGATCAGCCGGATCAGATTTATCTTTCGACCAAAGAAAAATTTGCTGCGATTACTGACGAGTTAAAAGCATGCCAGAAAAAGAAACAGCCTGTATTAGTGGGGACGGTTTCTATTGAGGTTTCAGAATATTTATCGAATTTGTTAAAAAAAGAAGGCATAAAACACGAAATTCTTAATGCGAAGCAACATGCCAGAGAAGCTATAATTATTGCTCAAGCAGGCCGACCAGGAGCTGTGACCATTGCAACGAATATGGCAGGGCGTGGAACGGATATTGTACTTGGTGGTAATTTAGAAGCAGAGCTTGCAGAGTTAGAGACAGATGATGAAGCGTTAATTGAAAAAACCAAAGCGAATTGGAAAATAGTACACGAACAGGTTGTTGCCGCAGGTGGTTTGCATGTTGTGGGAACCGAACGTCATGAATCTCGGCGTATTGATAACCAATTGCGTGGCCGTTCTGGTCGTCAAGGTGATCCGGGAAGCAGTCGTTTTTATCTGTCTTTAGATGACAGTTTGTTACGAATTTTTGCCGGTGAAAAGCTTTATAATTTAATGCAGAAATTAGGGGTTCCCGAAGGAGAAGCCTTAGAGTCGAAAATGTTAACCCGAGTCATTGAAAACGCTCAGAGAAAAGTTGAGGGCCACAACTTTGATATTCGTAAGCAATTATTGGAATATGATAATGTCGCTAATGAGCAGCGCAAAGTGATCTATGCTCAGCGCACTGAGTTGATGGGTGAAGATGATGTCTCTGAGACCATTCATGCGATGTTAGAGCATGTGGTGGAAGCTATTATTAGCGAATATATTCCCCCACAAAGTTTTGTGGAGCAATGGGATGTTGCGGGACTTGAAAAGCAATTACAGCATGATTTTAGTTTAGCTTTGCCTGTGACACAATGGGTCAAAGAGGATGAAAAGATACAAGCAGAAGAAGTCGTTAAACGAATTAGCCAGGCGGTCAATGATTTGTATCAGAATGTGCAACAACAAACTGATACAGACTCTATGAGAAATATTGAAAAGACCATCTTGCTGCAATTATTGGATCACCACTGGAAAGATCATTTAGCAGCAATGGATCACTTGCGCCAGGGGATCCATCTTCGTGGTTATGCACAAAAAAATCCAAAACAAGAATATAAGCGAGAGTCGTTTGAGCTATTTGCCGCTATGCTTGAAGCGCTAAAAAAAGATGTTGTTTTATCCCTGTGTCGTTTGAAGATACAATCTCAAGAAGCCTTGGAGGAAGCAGAAGCAGAGCGGCGACAAGCAGAGCAGCAAGCTTCATTACGCTATATTCATGAGCAACAGGGTGCTTTAGATGATGCTCCAAAAGAAGTTCCTCAAGAAGCTGCCAAAGAAGTTCCCTTTAAACGTGAGACACCCAAAGTAGGACGAAATGAAAAATGTCCTTGTGGCTCAGGTAAAAAGTATAAGCATTGCCATGGCAGTTTAGTGGAGCACTAGCAGAGTGTCTCGGGAGGTTATTCCAGTTGCTATTGCTGTGGTTTTTGATGCAGCAGGTTGTGTTCTTATTGCAAAACGGCCTTTCCACGTGCATTTAGGTGGTTACTGGGAGTTTCCCGGTGGCAAAATAGAATCTGGTGAGAGTGCACTCCAAGCGCTCAAGCGTGAGCTAAAAGAAGAAGTTGGCATTACGATAAATGATGCCCAAAAGCTTATGGAATTTACCCATAGCTACGAAGAAAATGATATTAGTTTTGTGGTTTGGTGCGTGAAAGATTTTCATGGAGAAGCGAAAGGTTGCGAAGGTCAGTCTATTCGTTGGGTGCCAATGGAAGCACTTTCCACAGTAGATTTCCCTCAAGTGAATCAAAAAATTATTGAACGATTGTTGGTGTCAAGCACTGAGTAAGTATCAATTTATTTACCAGCTGTTGCCATCAACAAGTATTTGTCATGTAATGTGTCAACTTGCTTTTGTAATGCATCGATATCGCTATTATTACTGATAATGTCATGGGCTATTTTGCGCCGTTGCTCAGCGGTGTTTTGGTTTTCAATAATTTTTTGCGCGTCTATGGGGCTAACATTGTCTCGTTGGACGACTCTATGTATTTGTACTTCAGGTTTGGCTTCTACTACCAACACATGGTTAACATAAGGATTCGGCCAGGTTTCTGCCAGTAAAGGGATTACCACAATACAGTAGGGTGATTGGGATTTTTTTATGTCTTGTTCGACGCGGTTTCTTATTTGAGGATGCAGCAAGTTTTCTAACCATTTTTTTTCTGACTCATTATTGAAAATGATATTGCGTAATTTTTTTCTGTTAATGGTTCCATTGGTCAGTAGAATATCGTGAGAAAAATGCTGTATCATTTCTTTATAAGCAGGCATACTCGGTTCAACTAATTCTCTGGCAATCACATCTGTATCAATGAGGGTAATGTTTTTTTTAGAAAAGAGATTTGCAACGGTGGTTTTTCCACTAGCAATACCGCCTGTCAAGCCGATGACAAGCATTAAAATAAGATCCAATTAACATACAAGTGGATTATTTGTGGCCCCCAAAAAAAGGCAAGGAGTCCTGCTCCAGCTAAGTAAGGCCCAAAGGGAATAGGCTTTCTATGGTCATGGCGCTTAAAGAGAATCAGTCCAATGCCAACGAGAGCGCCAAGAAAAGAAGCAGCAATAATAATAAAGGGTAAATTTTGCCAACCTAACCATGCTCCAAGGGCTGCAAGTAACTTAAAATCTCCATGCCCCATGCCTTCTTTCTTTGTGATAAAGCTGTAGAATTTAGCGACGCTCCAAAGACTAAGATAACCTGTTATGGCACCTATGAGAGAGGCCGTACTATCCGTAAACACATTAAAAATATTGACAAATAATCCAAGCCACATAAGTCCCAGGGTGATATCATCTGGCAGCAATTGGTGATCTAAATCGATCATGGTCAATACGATTAAGCTGCCACAGAAAAAAATAGCAGCGAGACCTTGCCAATTAAGGCCAAAGGAATAAACACAAAAAGCAAAGAGTATGGCTGTGAGCAACTCTACAAGAGGGTAGCGAAGACTGATAGGTGCGTGGCATGATGCACATTTTCCTTTGAGTAAAAGATAGCTAATAATTGGAATGTTGTGCCATCCAGGGATGCTTTTTTTGCAGTGTGGGCAATGTGAACGAGGAAAAAATAGATTGATATTTTTGGGTTCTTGCTCTAAAGAAGGATATTCTTCAAGAAATTCTTTGCATTGTTGATGCCATTCACGGTAGAGCATGAGAGGTACGCGGTGGATTGCAACATTGAAAAAGCTCCCTACAATCAGTCCAAAGAAGAGTCCACAAAAGATCCCTAAATTAGGATTGTCGAGTAAGTATTGCCATATTTCCATGAATGTTTCTCAATATTGAAATGAGAGCCTAAATAACGCTGCCCAGCTTAAAGATGGGTAAGTACATTGCGATAACTAACCCGCCTATAATAACCCCTAGAATCACCATAATCAAAGGTTCTAATAAACTACTTAAGCTATTTACAGCGTTATCGACATCTTCTTCAAAAAAATCAGCAATTTTGCTTAGCATGAACTCTAGGGATCCGGATTCTTCGCCAACACCTACCATTTGGGTGACCATGGTAGGAAAAAGACCAGTGTTACTCATGGATTTTTGAATTTGTTTACCTGTTGCAACTTCATCGCGGATCTTTAGTGTAGCATTAGCATACAACATATTTCCTGTTGCTCCAGACACGGATTGTAGTGCATCCACCAGAGGTAATCCTGCGGCAAATGTAATAGATAATGTTCGAGCAAACCTTGCTATGGCTGCTTTTTGTAAAATATCACCAATGATTGGTAATTTCAGCATGAATTTATCCGTGGCAAAGGCGAAATTTTCAGAGCGGCGGCGTGTGGTAATGAATAAACTGGTTGCGGCCCCTATTCCAATGAATATAATAAACCAATAATCCTGGAAGGCTTCGGACATGGTAATAACAAAACGTGTCGCTACCGGTAAGTCGGCTCCAAATCCCTGAAAAACTTGTTCAAATTGGGGGACGACGAAAATTAATAATCCAGCTGTAATTAAAAATGCAATGATGATGACTGCGGCAGGATAGTAGAGAGCTTTTTTAATCTTTGCTTTTAGGGATTCAATTTTTTCTCGGTAGGATGCAATGCGAACGAGCATTTCATCCAATGATCCAGATTGTTCTCCCGCTCTAGATAAATTGCAGTATAATTTATTAAAATATAAAGGATGTTTTTGTAGTGCATCAGAAAATGAAACGCCTGACTCAATGTCAACTTTAAGGATCGTAATTAATGCTTGTAATTTAGTATTTCCTGTTCCTTTGCTTAAAATTTCTAATCCTTGCACAATAGGGATCCCAGCAGACATCATCGTGGATAATTGTCTAGTAAAAACAGCAATATCCACTGATTTAATTTTATCTTTGCGCAATCCTGAAAATAATGGCGTGGGCTTTTTCTTTATTTTTAGAGGCACGATTCCTTGCTGACGAAGTTCTGCTTTTGCTAATGTTGGATCTGTGGATATAATTTCTCCAGAGACACGGTTTCTCCGTTTATCGGTTCCTTCCCAAAGAAAAACTTGGGTTTTTCCTGTTTGTGCCATGGTCAATCCTTAGTGACTCGATTAATTTCTTCCAAGCTGGTAGTGCCAGAGACGACTTTCAGCAACCCAGATTCTCTTAACGTGGACATACCTTCTTGTTTTGCTTGATCTGATATATCAATGGATGTGCCACCTTCCATAATGATACGCCCAATTTCATCTGTCACTTTTAGTACTTCATAAATACCAATCCGTCCTGAATAGCCATTTTTACAATTTCCACATCCTTCAATATTAGGGCTATAAATTTTAGTATCGACTAATCCTTCTGGTAGAAAGCCTTCTTCTAAAAGTGTTTTTTCGGGAATTTCATGGATTTGTTTGCATTGAGGACAGAGTCGTCTTGCGAGGCGTTGAGCAATAATAAGCGACACAGATGTGGCAATGTTAAATGAAGGGACGCCCATATTTTGTAATCGTGTGAGTGTTTCTGGAGCGCTATTCGTATGTAATGTCGAAAGTACTAAATGCCCCGTTTGCGCGGCTTTTATAGCAATTTCAGCTGTTTCTAAATCGCGGATTTCACCCACCATAATAATATCAGGATCTTGGCGCAAAAATGAACGTAGAGCGGTTGAAAACTCTAACCCTGCTTTAAGGTTAACATTCACTTGGTTGATCCCTTGAAGTTGTATTTCTACGGGATCTTCAATGGTTGAAATATTCCTCTCATCGGTATTTAAAATTCCAAGAGCGGTATATAAAGATACTGTTTTACCACTACCGGTGGGGCCGGTGACTAACACCATACCCTGAGGTTTTGCAATAGCATTTAAAAACAGTGCTTTTTGTTGAGGTTCATAGCCTAGGGCTTCAATGCCAAGATGGGCTGAAGAAGGATCAAGGATTCGGATGACAACTTTCTCCCCTCCTGTGGTTGGACACGTACTGATACGAAAATCAATGCTACGATTTTTGGATAGCTTCATTTTAAAATGACCATCTTGAGGCACTCTGCGCTCAGAAATATCCAGCTCGGACATCACTTTGAGTCTTGCTGTTATTCGCTGAGCTAAATTGATAGGAGGGGCGGCTGCTTCATAGAGGATCCCATCTCGTCGATAACGAATTCGATAAATTTTTTCATATGGCTCAAAGTGAATATCTGAAATACTTTTATTAATAGCTTCTAGTAAAATTTTGTTAACAAAGCGCACGATGGGAGCATCTTCTGCGGCGTCTGAAGCAGAGATATTCTCGCCCAACTCTTCTTCGCCGGCAGAAATATCGAGATCATCAAGATCTTCATCACTCAGATCACCTAATGCTGCGGTTTCTTGCTCGGTTAATGCATTTTCAATAAGTGTCGCTAATTTGTTTTCTTCAACAAGAATTGCATGGGTATTGATGCCTGTGTGAAATTTAAATTCATTTAACGCTGTGAGATTGGTTGGATCGGAAATGGCGACATAAAGTCTATCGCTGCGTTTGAATAAAGGAAGGGCATGGTGCTTGGTAATTAATTTTTCGCTGACCAGGGATATAGGCAAGATTTCTTTATCAAAATTATCGAGATCAAGCAGCGGTAACCCGAAATCTTGAGATGCTGCCATGGCAATATCTAAAGGATCGAGAAGTTTTTTCTCAACGATATGAATGATAAATGACTTTCGTTTTTCTTTTGCGTCATCTAATGCTTTCTGGGCTGTTTTTTCATCGAGAAGGCCATCCACAACCAGTCGGCGCGCAAGGCCGCTTAAGGATGCATTGTTTGTTGTAGATGCTTTTGCCATACTGTAGTTTAGGGATGCTTGTTGAATGTAATCATAAGCATAGTTGAAAACTCGATTTATGTCTTAAATAATAAAAAAAAGGGTGATAGTATAACTATCACCACCAATCTTCTTATGCCACGACTTACGAACAGACACCTGCTGGCACGCAAGTCCCTCCAACGTTCCATGTAACGACACCATTAACAATGGTCGGTGTAAGAATATAAGTATAAGCTTGCGATAAATTTTGAGCAGTCGCTGTGATAACACCATCTGCAACAGTAATACTTGCTACGTTCCCTGCTGCCCCTTGATCTGCTGGAATACCATTAGAGGCGTTAGTACAGCCTGTTACGGTACCAAGAGTGTGTGCGCATGTTGCAACAGCATGCTTCATGGAAGATGCAGCAGTCACAACCTCAGAAAACTGAGCGCGTTCGGTGTAGCTAATATAGGATGGGATGGCAATAGCGGCCAAAATCCCAATAATTGCAATGGTAATCATCAATTCAATTAGCGTAAAGCCCGCTTGTTTGGTTCGGTTGATCATTTTCATAACTCTAAGTCTCCTGTAGTCTGTACACGTCTTTACCAAAACTCGTTTTTGGAAAGTTGGTGTTTGTTACTTTAAATAGATACAAGCACCGTGCCAAGTATAATCAATATGCAAATTTATTTCTAATATATTGATTATATGGGCATATTTTTCCCTAGCCTGAGGGAAATTTGGCCGTGTATGACTCTACATTGTGACAAATTTTGTCACAAAATGACCATTTTGGTCAGAAGGACACCTAAAACTAGCCAGAATTGGGTATTTTGATGTATTATGTCGAGGTTATTTTGGATCCTAAGTAGCCTGCTAGTAAGAGATTTGGAATTACATATGCCGGGATAGCTCAGTTGGTAGAGCAACTGATTCGTAATCAGTAGGTCAGAGGTTCGACTCCTCTTTCCGGCACCAATAAAATCAATGACTTAGCTAGCCTGGCTCACTTTTGCAAAAAGCCCTTGCGGGATCTAGGCAGCGGATCGTTCACTGACTAGCAATAGTGTGGAAGAATGCTCCCGCTGGCAAAGGTGATACTAAGTTGGCTAAGAGTATAGGTGATTTCGCTAAGCAACAGGATCGTCCTTTTTATCTTTTTAGTATGGTCGGTGAGAGTGTCAAATATAACCCTATCGCCATGGGCGGGATCACTTCGAAAAAAGATCGGATCATCAGGTGTAATAGCTCATATGTGATCTGGCAGTTTTGACAGATCAGACAATCTGATTGTTAGTTAACTCTGAATTTTTTTGTTGCTCCTTTAAGTAATCGTCCTGCAATATTTCACTTTGGGGTGGCGACCCCATTCGTGTCAAAATTTACGGTATCCTGCACTCCATGGGCAAACTTATCATTTATCAACCTGATGATAAATCTACCGTTTCAGTGAAACTCGAAGGAAATACCATTTGGCTTACGCAAAGACAATTATCAGAAATTTTAGACACCTCAACTGATGACGTTGGCTTGCACCTCAAAAATATTTATGCCAGCGGCGAATTAGTTGAAACAGCAACTACCGAGGATTTCTCGGTAGTTCAACAAGAGGGACAACGTTCTGTTTCTCGGAGGATAAAACATTACAACCTCAATCAATCTGTATTTGGTGAAGCCGCTTATCCAACAATTGAGTGCAAAGCAGCACACCTGCTGTATTTCATCATTAAAAATCATTCTTTGTCAGATGGTAATAAGCGTACCGGGGCACTTTTATTTGTCGATTTCCTTAACCGCAACAATGCATTGATGCAAAACGGGCAACTAATCATCAATGACATTGGACTTGCAGCATTGGCTTTATTAATCGCAGAATCAGAACCAAAACAAAAAGAAACAATGATTCGCTTGATTCAAAATATGCTCGTTGGTTTGGAGTAAGCGAAAATTACAGGACAGCGTATTGGGTATATTCGTGTCAGCACGTTTGATCAAAATCCAGAACGACAATTAGAACACAGCAAAGTTGACAAGACTTTCACCGACAAAGCTTCCGGCAAAGATACTAAAAAACCAGCACTTGAAGCACTGCTAGATTTTGCTCGTGAAGGTGACACGATAGTGGTGCATAGCATGGATCGCCTTGGGCGCAATCTAGTTGATTTGAGTTGCCTGGTGCAGAAAATCACTCTACGCGGTATACATATTGAATTTGTAAAAGAAAACCTAACTTTCACTGGTGAAGATTCGCCTATGGCAAACCTGTTGTTATCTGTAATGGGTGCATTCGCCGAGTTTGAACGGTCATTAATTAAAGAACGTCAAATGGAAGGTATTGCTCTTGCTAAAAAGCCTGGAGCCTACAAAGGCCGTAAAGCTGTGCTATCCAGAGATCAAATTGAAGAGATAAAAACGCGCGTTGCTAATGGTGATAAGAAAAGCCATATTGCGCGAGACTTTAACATTAGCCGAGAAACGCTTTATCAGTACCTAAGACGGTAAGCGAAAAATAAGGGCCATCTAGCCGGAGGCAATAAAAGATTTTAAGCTATTCCAGTCAATGATTAGGAGGAATAGCATGGAATACAAAGAAGCCAATGTAACCAATGAATCTTTCACGCCCTAGAAGGGAGCGCCTGAGTGGAAACGCAGTGGTCTGAGCCAGAGAAACTAAGCAGTCCTCATTAAATTTCTAGAGCAAATCAGCGTTAGACTCATTTAGCTATTGGAATAGACTGGGGCAACACAGATAACCGATCTGGTACGCCATCAACGCGATGAGTAGTACGTAAATTATGTAAACTATCTGCAGACTGCTCACCTAACATATCACTCATATATAAATGGCCCATCACGTGACGCTGACAACGATTTCGACAGGGAATAATGACATCTTGTGGGAAGCGATTGCCTAATTGCAGTGCATTATCACTTGCATCAGTAATCGAGCTATGGCCTGATTTTTTGGATAGCATGACTGAAAAAAATCGGTCGTGGCCTAAACTACGGGCAAAGGCTGGCTCGATACATTGTGCTAAATTGCTCTGTTGAAAAAATTCTTCACGGAGTTTTTGATAATCAGTTTCAGGGAGTTCAGCTATACTGCTTGGTAATTCTTGCAGTTGGCGGGTAGCTGATTGAAATTTTGAAAGCAATAAATTCTTTACTTGGAGTTTAACTTCTTGTAGCTCTCCTTGATTCTTTCCCATAAATTTTCCATAATTTTTTTTTGCTGCGTCAACTTGTTTTTTAGCATCTTTTTCTTTGCGCTTGCGCCATATACAAAACATTATATTAATGTCTTCTTGCCAACTAGCTTGTAAATCAGGATGTATTTCTTTGGCTAAAACATCCAATGCGGCAGTCACATCTGCTTTATGGTTTTTACACAGCTGAGTGTAATCATCTTGATTTTTAACGACAAGTTGCAGCTGGAAATTCTTATCTGTGCTGAAATAAGTATAGAGTTCAGCTTGCCATGCTTGATAGAGTATAGGAATAAGTTCAGGATAAGCCTGACTAAAAGAGCGTCCCGCCACAGCATCAAAAATTAGCTTGCGTGCCAGTTCATGTGCGGCATATTCATCCTGCGTGATAGTTTTTGGCGTGAGGATGGAAACTCCACTGGGAATAAAATACCAATTGCTTGGTTTACGCAACCAAGCTTTAAACCTTGAAGTGAGTTCAGTATATTTTTGATTTCCCTCACACTGTATCAGAAAATCTTCTAACTTTTTTCGCCTATTGAAAATATAATTGTACCTATCATTATCCCGATGATTATCAGGCACATAGAATGTTTGGCGCAACTGATATCCAAGATGACGTTGTATTAAGTCATGATATCGCTCATAAAGTAGTGCTTCAGATTCAATAAAATTGTATTGATGAGCAACCATATATGGACTGCGCACAGCTGATTTCAATAGTTTTAGAAAACACTGTCCTCCTGGGCCGCGACCAGCATTCGAAAATGCTAAATGGATTTCGTGATCTTTTATAGACCGTTTGCCACCTGCTGCAAAACGTTGTCCTTTAAAACCAATACCAAAAACAAAGCCATTTGTGTGAGCATTTGCAGAGAAATTGCTGTTATCAGGTCTGAGCTTAGCTAAGTTTTTTGAGAAAGTAACAAAATTTTTGATATGCTGCGTAGCACGAGTTAATATAGTTTCCTTATTATTACCTGCCACTCGAAATAGCTCAGAAACCACATTGCGACCATCGCCACTAACAAATTCTGTACCAAAACCATACTTTAGTAAGTAAAAAGCAAAATCTGTCATGATATGATCATAAGGATGTGGTTCTAGATAATAGTCCATAGTGTCATTAGGATCATTTTCCTCAGCAGTATTATCTTCTGAATTCTCTTCATCTGAACTGAAGAGATTAAAGTAATTTTGTTTAGAGTTGCTTATCTTTAGATATAATTGAAACCGTTCTTTGAATGTATCCAAATCAAGTTGTAATGCAAAATCCACTAGACTTTGCATTACGTCTACAATTACATCGCCACAAGCTCTCGCCAATTCGTTCAAATACCACTGTTGGTGGGCGGGAGAATCATCCATGGCATAACCAAAATTTCTCGTTGCAACACCATCTCCAGAAGATCCAGGCATACGAGAGCGCGCATCCACTGGAGTTTTATGACTAGTATCAAGTATAGAAACAGCCCATATGTTTTTGACTAGTTGGTGGTATTTGCTATTTTGATAATTCTCTTGAAAGCTTTCACAAACTATTTGGTAACAGACTTCACCGTATTGATTACGATAAACGGTTTCCCAATATCCCCTTAATTTATTTGGTTCAAAAATATCTTTCTGTGGGTATTGTTTGTGGATATACTCGATAAAATCATTTCGCTTTAATTCCCTAAAACGCTTCTCGCGACTGTCTTCTGCCGCTTGCACATTACTAAAACAAGCCATTTTTGGATCAATTTTTTTCAAAACATCAAATATTGCTTCACCGGCTCCTTGCAGTGCTTGTCTTCTGGCTTTACAAATTTTTTTCTGCAAAGAAATATACTCAATGTGGCATTGATTAAATTCTGGATCTGTTCGGTTATTTGGGATCCACTGCTCCAATTCTATCAGTCTTTCCAACTCTTTATTATCAACATGTTTATTTAATGGATCTGTATATGGATTTTTAACGTTATCAGAGCATATATATTCTACAAAACTAACAGCATCGTTAAAAAAGCTTAAGTAATCGTCCTTATGTTCTGTTTTACTTTTTGTAATTTCTTCTCTTATTGCAGATACCAAGCTTGACATTGCGCCAGTGCTTGCAAACTCTTTCATGAAGTCATGACTAATTTCCACAAGAGTATCATACGTTACTGGTTGCTGGTCATTAATGCTAGCAAAATGTTCTGGCCGCAACTCCATGGCAGCTCGAATGGCTATCTCTTTGATGGTTTTTGCTTCTGCGGTTTTTTGCCATGGCATGAAATTTTCATCATTGGCTAATAATTCTGGGATACGTGGCATTAAGGAATCTGGTACGGCTTCTCCTGATACCAATCGCTCAGCATGTAAGTCACTATCTGAATCATGACTCATTTGAAAAGGATTTGGATGTAATGCGCCTTGGATAAATTTTTGTGTATCCTTAGCTATATTTAATGTAGTTCTACGCTTAATTTTTTCGGCGATGGCTTTATTCTTATTGGGTTTTCCCATGGAGATTATTCCTTTTAACTATTGAAACATAAATACTGAGACACGCTTTGGTGATAGTGTAGCAATAAAATTAAATTTTTAGTAGCCTAATTGCTAGAAATTTTATACGGTTCTTTTGTTAAAGGGATCATAGAACTCATTTCTTTTGGTACATCTCCGATGAATAGATCCTCAATTAAAGGGGCGTTGGGATCCACCGCATACTGAGAAAAATCTGTTATGCCAATTTCTCGTAGCAAATCTTCATCTACAAAAAACTGGCCAGTGCATTTTTGAGATTGTCGTCGTTGCAATGGTAGCTTACAGTCCTTACTAATTGCTATTTGGTTTGGAATTCATTATCCCCACCCTTTTGTGAAAAAAAAATCCCTGAAATTAATGATCTGAATGTCATTGAACAATTTCAAAAACAGGGAGTGGGCGCTCAACTATTATTAACAGCAGAAAAAACCGCATTGACACGCTCTTCAACCATAGGGATTGGTTTTGGGTTGTACAAAGATTATGGTAAAGCTCAACGTTTGTATTTTAGCCTAGGGTATCGTCCTGATGGCAATGGGATCAGCTATCATTATAAGCCAGTAGCTCCAGGAAGTCGTGCAGTGGTTGATGATGACTTACACCCAAAGCGAATCATATTTTCCTTGTTGAGCTTCCATTAAACCATTATCTTTTAACGTTTTGACAACAAAAAAAGACATCGAAATAGAATAACTATTCCTCGTTTTTTTTATTGCCACAACGTTAAAATCTAAC
>JAJFKH010000076.1 GCA_021773305.1 Gammaproteobacteria bacterium
TTAATTTGGTAATAACTCGAACAGATGTAGTTAATTTTCCGTCAAAAAGTGTTAAGAAAATCATTGAAGATTTAGAGTATTGTTTACAAATTTCTCGAAGATGGTTGTGGCGAGCCATTTTTGAAATCGATCCGACGATAATTTGTGATGACGATATGGTAAAGCTCTTATGGGAAAAGTGGAAAGATGAATTGCTCCCGGGGAACAATGTTAATCCTCACAAGCTCCGGATTTTTTGAATTTTTGTAAGAGAAAATTTTTCAGTAATTTTTTCACAAGTAAATTTATGTTAGCTTTATCAAGGTAGCTATCAATAAAATTTTCAATGCCAAATTGTTTGAAAGCCTGATGATCTTCTTGGTTTTCTAGTAGGTGTCGAAGATTTCGGTAACGTTTTAAAAACCCTAAAGAATGCTTATATACTTTACAATCGGTGACATCAATGAGTGCAATTTTAGCAGGTTCAAGTTGTAATAAATTTCCTAGATGGATCCCCCTGAAAAATATACCATGGTCATGTAAGTTTGCTATAAATGCGGCAATTTCAGTTAACATATCATTATGAATGATTTCCCGAATATCTTTTCCCGGCAACTTCGGGTACATAATAACGTCTACTTTCAAACAAGGGTAATAATACCATTGTGTGACATCAACGCAATGTAATCCTGCCTCTCGGAGCTTCAAGGAATTTTCAATGAAACGCTTGGCCGAAGAAGGACGAAGTATATTCCGAGGAAAATATTTGCGTGGCCAAAAGATTTTTATAATATTCCCTTCTGGGGTTTCTAGTACCCTAGGGCCACGACGGCCTCGCTGAATCACAGCCCCTTCTTGACAGATATTCAAAAATTGTTGCTTGTCAATGATCTGTGGTAAGTATAGCATGGAGTGATTGTTCTCATATGGCAAAAAGCGTTACAATAGCGTCCATGATAGCAAATTTTACGAGGGTTTGTCATGGCATCAACATTTTCAGGATCAAGAATGCGTCGCTTACGGCACAATAGCCGCATTCGTAGACTTATTCGTGAGCAATCTTTAACTGCAAATGATTTTATTTTTCCCTTATTTATTCATGCGGGAGAAGGGATTAAGGAGCCAGTATCTTCCATGCCCGGGCAATTTCAATATAGTTTGGATCAATTGTCCTCTGTTTTGGATGAACTCGTTTCTTTAGGCGTCCTGGGTGTGATGCTATTTGGGATCCCCGCTGAAAAAGATCCTCAAGGCAGAGATGCTTATAGTGAGCAGGGTATCATTGCTCAGGCCATTCGCTTTATCAAAGGAAAAACCCCAAGTTTACTCGTGATCAGTGATGTTTGCTTTTGCGAATATACCGATCATGGGCACTGTGGGATTGTTAATGAAAAGACGGGTCATTTGGATGTGGATAATGATGCAACCCTACCTTTATTAGCAGAGCAAGCTATTTGTCATGCTAGAGCCGGAGCGGATATGGTCGCGCCGAGTGGTATGATGGATGGTATGGTGGCAGCCATACGACAGGGGTTAGATGCTTCGGCGTTTCAGCATATTCCTATTCTAAGTTATGCTGTGAAATATGCGTCTGCTTTCTATGGGCCTTTTCGGGAGGCTGCGGGTTTTTCTCTTGAGTTTGGTAGCCGGGAAACGTACCAGATGGATCCGGCTAATGGAGAGCAGGCACTTCGCGAAGCACAAATGGATATCAATGAAGGTGCTGATATGCTCATGGTGAAACCGGGCTTAGCGTATTTAGATACGCTCTTTCGTTTAAAGCAAGCGTTTCCAGGAGTTCCTTTATCTATTTATCAAGTCAGTGGCGAATACGCGATGATCAAAGGAGCTTGCCAACAAGGTTGGTTAGATGAAAAGGCAGTGGTACTTGAAAGCCTAACAGCCATGAAGCGAGCGGGAGCAAATTTTATTATTACTTATTTTGCGAAAGATGTTTGCCAATGGTTGATGGAGGAAAAAGGATGAAAAAAGTTGCCGTAGTATTATCAGGCTGTGGTTTTTTGGATGGTAGTGAAATTTATGAAACCGTTTTGACTCTGTTGGCTTTAGATAAAGCCGGGGCAATGTACCAATGCTTTGCACCTAATATCGATCAGACGCGAGTGGTAAATTATTTAACTGGGGATGAGGCGAATGAAACCCGCAATGTTTTAGTTGAGTCTGCTCGTCTTGCAAGGGGAGAGATTGTTGATATTGAGGATGCCAATGGGGATGACTTTGATGCCATTATTTTTCCAGGTGGCTTTGGTGCGGCGCTAAATTTGTCGGACTTTGCTTTGCAAGGAGAACATTGTCAGGTGATCCCCTCAGTTGAGAAGTTTGCTAAACAGTTTGTTGGGGCGGGCAAACCCCTCGGTTTTATCTGTATTGCGCCGGTGATGATCCCCAAAATTTGTGGCGAGGGCGTGACATGCACTATTGGAAAGGATCCAGATACTGCTGCAACTTTGAGCAAAATGGGAGCAAAACACGAAACTTGCGATGCCCGCAATATTATCATTGACCCACCCCATAACGTTGTCTCAACCCCAGCCTATATGTTGGGCAAATCCATTGGTGAAGTGGCGCAGGGAATTGAAAAATTAGTCAAACGAGTGTTAACTTTTTGATTTTTAATAAATTTCAGGGTATTGCAAAAAAAAGCAGCCTGGTCTATACTTTGCCTGCTGACTATTAGGTAAGTCTTAAGAGGGGCGCAGGGACGTGGTAGGTTATATTCAAATTGTGTTGTTTGATCTGATTTTGGCAAACTCTGATGAAGCAACATTGAATAGGATCAAAAATAAAGCCGATGTTGCTCCTGATAAAGAATTTCGCATGGATACGGTGTATAGCGATGAAGAATGGCAGCGATTATTGCAAGCTACGCTAGAAGAATTTGGGATCACAGCCGCTCAAGCCTACGAAATGTACGCTCAACAATTTTTTAAAGACTCTCTTAAACGTTTTCCCATGTGGTTTGAAATTTCAAAAGATTCCTATGACTTTCTTTCCAGACAACCTGCTATCCACAATAACTTTGCCACTGCCGTGCGGGATAAACAAGAGCGTGACTCCATTATTGATAAATTTCATTTAGAAAAGTTAGATAGAAAAATTATTATGCACTACCGTTCCGTGAATAAGCATTGCGGGCTTTATATTGCTTTGGCAAAAGTTATTATTAATTGCTACAATGATAAGGCAAGTGTTGTGGAAAAAAAATGTTTACTTAACGATGACCACGAGTGTGAGATCCATATTGATTGGGAATAAACTTTATGAAGCAAGAACAAGACGTTGCTCCTTATGGTCGTTACTGTAAGGATTGCGGGGATTCTGATTTAAGAGAAGCCATTAATGAAATTTCTAACCAATTGTGTTTGAGTGTTGATGGGGATTTTGATTTTGCGGTGTCTACGCAAACCAATGATGAGGCCATTGTCAAGTTAGGTCTGTTGGTGAACTTTGTTCTAGATGCCGCTCGACGCGCCATTTCGGATGAGCGTGAGCGAAGAGAAAGACTTTCTGAATTAGAAAAAATAAAATCAGAATTTTTTGCGAACGTGAGTCATGAGTTGCGCACACCATTAACGTTGATTTTAGGCCCATTGGGTCAGCTTATCGAAAATAATAATCAGGAGGTAAAGCAAGAGGGGCCCCTTTCAGTGGCCTATCGCAATGCCCACCGTTTGCAACGATTAGTGAATGATCTTTTAGATTATGCGAAGTTAGATGCTAAAAAATATGAAATAAAATATAAAAAATTTGAGTTGGTGAAGTATACAAAACAAGTGGTCGATGATTTATCTGCTTTGACCACAGAAAAAAATATCACGTTGTATTTTAAAACAGATTTGCAAGATTATCACACAGGTATGGATGGATATATCTACGATAGGATCTTATTGAATTTACTCAGTAATGCCGTTAAATTTACGGAAGAGAAAGGTGAGATTACGGTTTCTCTGGAAAAAAGTGCAAAAGGAATTTTTTTGCGTGTAAAAGACAATGGTATTGGGATCCCCAAAGACAAAGTCGGGTTAATTTTTGAGCGCTTCCGACAAGTTGATGCGTCTATTACTCGAAGCCATGGAGGCACAGGTATAGGGTTGGCACTGGTTAAAGAATTTTGTGATTCTATTGGTGCTGAAATATCGGTTACCAGTGAACTTGATAAAGGAAGTTGTTTTTGTGTCGAGTTCCCTTACATTGAAGCTGAGCTTGACGCCGATGAAATTATTACAAAGAATCAGCGGCAATCTTACGTAGAAAAAAAAAGAACGCCATCTTTCGTGGTTTTAGAAAGAAATATTAATCATGCAAATGTCTTAATCGTTGATGACAATGTGGATATGTTGGAATATGTCGCCTCGATTCTTCATAAAGATTACAATATATTTTCTGCTGGGAACGGTGTAGAAGCATTAGAGCTATTGATTAAGCAGCCTATTGACTTGGTTTTGTCCGATGTCATGATGCCGAAAATGAGTGGCACAGAATTAATTGGGAAAATGAAATCCATTGGAAGCTTGAGACAAATACCGATTATTTTATTAACGGCGAAAGTGAAAAAAGAAGATATTATTTTTGGTTTGGATTCGGGTGCTGATGATTATCTGGTTAAACCTTTTAATAGTTATGAATTAATTGCCAGAGTCAAAAGCACTTTGAAATCAAATAAGGCTTTCCGAGAGTTAGAATCACTCAATAATAGCTTAGATTTGCTTGTGAAGAATAGAACAAAGAAATTGCGAGAAGCAAAAGAAGTTGCAGAATCTGCGAATCAGACGAAAAGTGAATTTTTGGCAAATATGTCCCATGAGTTACGCACACCAATGCATGCGATACTAAGCTACAGTCGGTTTGGCCTCTCGAAATTTGAAACAGCACCTAAAGAAAAGTTATTTTCTTATTTTCAAACCATAGAAAAAAGTGGTAATCGACTGTTAAAATTACTCAATAATTTATTAGATTTATCTAAGTTAGAATTTGGTAAGGCGACTTTTTCAATGAAAGAAGCGAATCTACCTGCTATGTTGGATGCTGTTGTTTGTGAAATGCGATCCAGTGGAGAAGAGAAGGGGCTTGTTATTTCGGTGGATAATCAGCTTGTTAATGATATGATATATTGTGATGAATTTAAAATGAACCAAGTATTTTGTAATCTCTTGTCTAATGCGATGAAGTTTTCTGATGCTGGAGAAAAGGTTCACATTAATTTAAAGTCCTCTGGTGAACATACTAATGCGGTTATTGTAGAAGTTTTTAATAGAGGTGTGGGTATCCCAGACGATGAACTAGAAAGCATTTTTGATAAATTTGTGCAAAGTCGAAAATCTAAAACAGGGGCAGGCGGTACAGGATTGGGGCTGGCTATTTGTCGAGAAATCATTCAAGCTCACGGAGGGAAAATCTGGGCTGAGAATTGTTCCGATGGCAGTACAAAAATTTCTTTTACTCTGGCGAATGAAAAAGTGGGTATAGCGGCACTTATTTATCTTGCAGATAATGATTATTCGGATATGCTAGTCAGGAAGTTAGATGCCTTAGGCATTGTTGTTGACCAGGCAACATCAAATGATGATGCCATAAATAGATTGAAGAAAAAAACCTATGTTGGTTTGATCACAGACATTATCGTGCCGTTGATAAATGGCGTAGAATTACCCTCTCTGGCAAAAAAAATAAGACCCAATATTAATACGATAATTATTAGCAGCCAAGGGGAAGCGCCGTCACGATTTAATAATGTATCTGCTCTGAATCATATTAATTTTTTGAAGAAAGAGTATGAAAATCAACTGATGAATAACTTAGTAACAAGGATCGCGGATAATTTTTCACTGATAGAGGAGAGTAGTTGTGTACAAAGATATTGATATATTAGCGGTAGATGATGACCCAACAAATTTAGATATTATCCAGGAAATATTTTCTGATGATTATTCTCTTGAAACCGCTGACTGTGGTGAGGCTACCCTTGAAATACTGGGCAGAATTAGACCTAGTGTTATTCTTTTGGATATTATGATGCCTGGGATCGATGGTTATGAAGTCTGTAGAGAAATTAGAAAAAACCCAAATCATAATTTAGCTAAGGTTATTCTTGTCTCAGGGAAAGCGATACCCGAAGAACGGCTTTTGGGTTATCAGGCAGGAGCTGATGATTATGTTTGTAAGCCTTTTTATGCAGATGAATTTCTAGAAAAAGTCAAAGTTCATTTAAAATTAGTGGATGCAGAGAAAAAATTGTTTACTCTAAATGAACAACTGCAAGCCCAAGTGGATGCTCAGCGTGAAAAATTGATGCAGTCCGAAAAAATGGCATCCTTGGGTCAGCTTGCGGCAGGAGTTGCCCATGAAATTAATAATCCAACAGGATTTATTATGAGTAATCTGAGAACATTAGCAGACTATGTTGATGTCCTCTGTAAGGCAGTGAAGTTAGCTGACGATATCAGTGCACCCATTGAAGACAATATTGGCCATATCAGCGAAGTTATTGATAAAATTCAGGAGCTAAAAAAATCCCAAGATATTAATTATATTATTGATGACGCGAGTGAGTTGACCCATGAATCTATCGATGGCACTCAACGCATCAAAGAAATTGTCCAGGGATTAAAAAGCTTTGCTCGGGTTGATGAAGCCGAAATTCAAGAGGCGGATATTAACGAGGGAATTGAGCAAACCCTAAAGATGGTTTGGAATGAAGTTAAATATCACTGTGAAGTTAAAAAAGAATTAAATCCATTACCAAAAATGCGTTGTTACCCTAGACAATTAAACCAAGTGGTAATGAATCTTGTTGTCAATGCAGCCCATGCGATTCCAGAAAAAGGAACGATTACTATTAAATCAGAATTAGTTGATTCAAATATTGTGATTCAAATTTCTGATACAGGAAAAGGTATTAAGGAAGAAAATATATCCAAATTATTCGATCCATTTTTTACCACGAAACCTGTGGGACAAGGAACTGGACTTGGTTTATCCATTTCCTACGGTATTGTACAAAAACATAGTGGCGATATTGATGTGAAAAGTAAAGTTGGTGAAGGTACCACATTTATTATTACATTACCTTTAGATGGTGTTAAGGAAAATGAAGGTAACAATGAGCAGGCAGCAATATGTTAAGTCAAAGTAAAAATCTATTAATTGTCGATGATGAAAAAAATGTGTTAAATTCGTTAAAACGTGTTTTAAAAGATGGTAGTTGGAATATTGCTACAGCCTCAAATGGATTGGAGGCTCTTGAGAAAATGAAGAAATCAAGGTATGAAGTTGTTATTTCTGACCAATAAATGCCAGAAATGAAAGGAACAGATTTTTTGAATCAAGTAAGAAAACAATATCCAGAGACTATTCGTATGATGTTAACGGCCCACACTGACATAGCCATTGCTGTGGAAGCCATTAATAATGGAGCGATTTTTCAATTTATTAATAAGCCTTGGGTGAATCATGATTTTAGATGTATGGTTAAGCAAGCTTTTGAGCAATATGACGAAAATTGGAAACAAACCCATTACTCTAAAGCCTTTAATAATTCTTTTGAAGCTATTTTGGTCGTTGAAAAAGCAGGAAGAGTGCGATCGGTAAATAATGCCTTTAGCTTAATTACAGGATTTGCAGAGCAAGAAATTATTGCCAGAGAACTACCACTTTTTAAAAACGATGGAAAGCTTGTAGGCCATGAATTTTTTGTTGAAAAACTTGCAACTATTGATAATTGGTCGGGGCAAATTGAATTGCTCTGTAATTCAGGTCAGGAGTCATTTGTTTGGCTTGCTGTGACAGTTGTAAAAAATTCAATGAATGAAATAACAGATTATATCTATACTTTTATTGATAGTTGACAGAGGAGATTTATAATGTATAAGAAACAAGTATTGATTGTCGATGATGAAAAAAATATTGCAAGTTCTTTAAAGCGACTGCTCCGAAATGAAGATTACAATGTTTTTACCGCAGAGAGTGGTGCGCATGGGTTAGAGATTTTAAAAAAAGAAGAAATTCAAGTTGTTGTTTCTGATCAACGTATGCCGGTGATGTCAGGAATTGAATTTTTACAAAAAGTAAAGGAGCTTTATCCTCAAACAATCCGCATTATTCTCTCTGGATACGCTGAAATTGATACGGTTGTAGAAGCTATCAACAAAGGCGAAGTCTATCGCTTTTTGACCAAGCCGTGGCAGGATGATGATCTTAAAATTACAATTAATCATTGCTTTAGCCAATATGATATGGAAAAGGAGCATACCGATTTAATTGATTTGCTGCAATATAAAAATAAAGAATTAACAGAACTTAGCTCTAAAATTGATGCGCTGGTTATAGGGGAGAAGAAAATAGTTGATCGAAATGTATCATCAAAAAGTGCTATTGCGGGGATTAATCAAGACGGAGTGATCTCATTTGTCAATGAGGTCGTTAAAGATATTGATGCGATGATTTCCCCGCATGTTATAGGCCATAACATAACAGAATATTTTTCTGAAGAAATCAACAAACTTTTCGAGACATTTAAAAACTCCGATGAGGCTGATGGAATATTTAATTGCAGCGAAAGTCAAAATATTAAAAAATTGCATATCAGTAAATTATTAGCGTCTCAAAAAAATAATAATTTTGTTTTATTATTTGAATTAGGAAACTAAGGAGCGAACGATGGAATGTACAGATGCGAGTTCTTTAGGAAGTGTTTTAATTGTTGACGATGAAAAAAATGTACTGTCGTCTCTGATGCGTCTTCTTAGACCCCTTGGGTGCAAAACACATACAGCAATGAATGGCATAGAAGGTTTGTCTGTTCTTGAGGAAGAAAAAATCGATGTTATTATTTCTGATATGCGGATGCCAGAAATGGACGGCGCAGTATTTTTAGAGCGAGCCGCACATCTTTTCCCTGAGACAATTCGTTTTCTTTTAACGGGCTATGCTGATATGGAATCTACCATCGCAGCCATTAATAAGGGCCGCATTCATAATTATATTAGCAAACCTTGGGATGATGATCAGATAAAATTATTAGTGACAGAAGCATTGGAAAAGAAAAAATTGATAGAAGAAAATGCTCGGCTAAATGAATTAACCAAAAATCAAAATATTCAGTTAAAAGAATTGAATGAATCACTGGAAGTGAAGGTGGCGGAGCGGACAAAGGAATTATCTGAGACTTTAGAGAAATTGGAATCAGCCCACACAGAATTGCAAGACAGCTATTATGCTGCCATCCCCGTATTTGCAAGCTTGATTGAGCTAAGAGAAGGGGAGTTTTCAGGACACTGCCGTCGAGTTGCAGAGCAAGCCAAGGCTTTTTGCACCCATTTAGAGCTTGACGACGATGAAATCAGAGATATTAATTTTGCAGCATTGCTGCATAACGTGGGTAAACTTGCATTGCCTGACAATTTGATCAATAAACCCTATGTTGATTTACAGTTCCATGAAAAAGAAAAGTTAAACAACCATCCTGTTATTGGTGAAACGGCATTGCTGTCTTTAGATAAGTTAAAAAATACGGGAAAAATTATTCGCCATCAACATGAGCATGTTTCTGGCAAAGGCTTTCCTGATAAACTTTCAGGCAATGAAATACCCCTAGGCTCTCGTATCTTATCCATTCTCGTTGATTATGATGAGCTTCAATTGGGTCTCATTGAACAGAAAAAATATCAACCTAATATGGCAAAGAGTTACTTAAAAGCAAAATCAAAAGTTAATTATGATAAAGATCTTGTGGAAAAATTTATTGACTTTATTGAGAAATTTGACTCTGATGCAAGCTTAACAGAGGAAACGAAAATTCGCTCTTCTGATCTGAAAGAAGGTATGGTGTTATCTCGTGATCTGGTCACAGAAGATGGAATGTTGTTGCTGACAAAAGGTAAGCAACTGGATGCATCAATGATTGAAAGGGTCGCTAAAATTGATAGAGATTATGAAGAGTATCTGAAAATTTTTGTGATCAATAATTCGTAGAGAAGGGTTGGATTATATCGCTACAAGAAAAGTTTTCTGCTACGGTTTTTTTATCTTTTTCAAGAAAGAGTAGTTTTATATTAGGCCCTGCATCTTGGGTATAATAAACATCAAGCCCTTTTTTTCGAATAGCCCATATTTTTTGTATAATTTCTATAGTTTGTGGAAGGTGGTAAGATATTGATGGCCAGCTTGCCATGAGAGTGGCATGCATGGCATTGGCATTTTGTTCACTGTGTCGGCCTAATTCCAAAAAGTTTTTTTCATGAATAGCTTTTTTTATGGCTTTAAGATCCTGCTCTACTTGCTTGGGCCAGGCTTGATAGAGCGTGGATGTTTCCAAAGTTTGTGCCATGGCTTCTCTAGAGCTATAAGGTTTTTTTTGACTGGATATGGTGACAATACCAATACAGAGTTGGGGCCAGGTGGTTTTCAGAGGTTCTCCATGGCTATCCATTCCCAAGGGATCCGAGCCTTGATGCCATTCAACAAAGCCATTCCATAGGGATCGACAAGCACTACCACTCCCCAATCTTGCTAAAATAGATAATTGCTTCTGGGGTAATTGCCAGTCATAGAGTTGATTAAGTGCTTTGGTCAGTGCCCCAAAGCCGCTGGCAGAAGAGGCAAATCCTGCCGCCACAGGAATATTATTACAGGTTGTAATAGTTAATCTAGGTGATGTAGGGGCACGAAATAGATCTAAGTAGTGAATTAAATTTTTCCCGAATGTTGTGTCATTTTTGATTTTCTCACCGTCTACGATAATAGTATCTTCTTTAGCATCTTGTATGTTGATTTGCGTTTCGGATCCCTTCGGGTTGAGAGAGACGGAAAGACTTCCTGTCATTGGAAGATTTAGTACAGGATCTCGTTTTCCCCAGTATTTGCATAAAGCAATATTACTGGGAGCAAATGCTTTAGCTTTGTCTTTTTTAGGCAACATTGGTGAGCCGATAATCTTTTCAATAACCGCAGTCTTATTCATAGCCCGAGACACCTTGGGTTGAAAGTGTGATGGAAAGTTGCTTGGTTTTTGTTGTGGAGAAAGCGTCTTCTGGTAATGTTCCTAAGGCGACCATGCAATCGCCTAACCCGGAGCCAGAAATTTTTGCAGCTAAAACATCAGGGTATTCTTCTATTGCCATAATTAATGCTCTTAAATCCTCTGTGCAAACACCCAGGGCCGTTTGTAACCCTTGGTAGTTTTTCATAGCCATGATTAATGTTCCAGTATTTTGTTTTTTAATCGCGTCTATGGCTAGCTTGCTGCATTCTCCCATAGCTTGATAAAGGGATTGATAATAAGAGGGTGCTTTCTTTTCACGCGTGTTAACAAATTTAATCACTTCTGTGGTAGGCGTTTTGTAACCACTGTAGACAAGGCTTAAAGGAAGGTCGAGTGTTAACGATTCAATTTTTTGGGGTTGGGTTTGATAAGATAGTACGCCGCCAAAAATACTGGCCGCTAGATCCGCCCCGGAGCCGACCTTTTGGATATCCTGTACAATGGCTAGAGATTTTTCAAAGAGTTCGTTTGCATTCAGTTGTTGTTCTGTAAAATCAGATAATATTTTTGTCATTGCTGCGGTGACGGCGGCAGATGATCCTAGCCCCCATTGGGGAGAGAATTGACTGTGGATCTTTATGGTAATCCCTTGTTTTATATTAAATGCAGTAATTGCTGCAAGCACAAATTGAAACGGTGGTTCGATTATCATCTGCTTAACATCACAGCTGTATTCACCCAATCTATCAGAGATAATTTTTATTAAAGAATCTTCTCTTGGTGTTAATTCGATCTCAATCCAACTATCGATGGCACAAACAACGGCAGGGTGACCATGAAGTACCGCATGTTCTCCAAATAGCATGATAGAGCCAGGGGCTTTTACTTTAAGTGATTTGTAGGCCAACAGAGTCCCCTTCTATTGCTTCGCATTGATAATTAAAGGATTGACAAAGTTCTGATGGTGATTCTTTCATCGCAATGAGTACGATTCCAGCTTGGGAACCGCGGCAGGCTCCAGCGCCACAAATTTTTGCAGTACCACCGTTATTTTCAATTGTCGCAATAAATTGTTGTACAGAATGAGGTACCACATCGATATGTGTTAAGAGCTTATGGTTTTCTTGAATGGCTTTTTGGAAAAGAGGGAAATTTTTGTTTACGATAGCGTTATCAATGGAGTTGGTCACTGCTTCAAAATCATTTAGCAATCTCGTATTTTCAAGTTTTTTGCGGCAGTGTTCAATGCACTCTCCGCTGGTGGATTCAGGTTTTCCTGTATTGACCACATAGAGCGTAAATTCTGGTAATGTGCTAGCCTGACTTTCTCCCTGTTGATAGCGAATACAACCACCCTCTAGGGAAATTTGTAAGTCAATACCGCTGGACTTTCCATGCTGTAAATTTTCAGTTTCAAGTGCTAATTTAATATAATTTTTTTTATCTAAATTTAAATTATGAAAATGACTAATGGCATGAATAACACTGAGTGTTGATGCAGCGGACGATCCCATGCCGCAGCCAATGGGAATAGTTGATTCGGTTTCTAAATGAAGTCCTCTATCATTTATTTGCAGCTTTTCTAGTAGGGTAGAAAAAGCATACTGAGATAACTCAAAAGGACGTTTGATCACATCACGGATACTAAACTGTCCCTCTTGGAATTTTTTGTAGTCTGTTTTTAATCGTGATTTGAGTTTTTTTAAGGCATTCACTGTCATGGATTTATGATAACTTAAGTCCATGAGGTTAAATAAAATCTGTTCTGAATGATGTTGTTTGACTGTGGTTTTTGCATAGCGATTGACAGCCATGGCAATCGCGGGTGCACCGTAAACCACCGCATGTTCACCGGTCAAGATAATTTTTCCTGGTGCGGAGGCTTGCATTTAGAGAGCCTTGTCTGGAGTAGGTTGTCGTTCCATGGCAACGTGACAACGCATGAGTTCTCCGGGATTGGTTTGGGCTGCAAGTAATGAAAGTTCTCCACAGAGGACGGTGCTTGCGGCGATGATAGCTAAGCGCCGAGCATTCATGCCGATAGAATTAGGTTCTAGGCATCCCATCAGGTTAAAATTTTGTTTTACAAAATCATATTCTTTTCCAGAGCCTGTGGTACCAAGAATTAAATTAGGTAGGGTTGCTGAAAAATATAAGTCATCTCCCTGGGTTTCTGCATGGACAAATCCTTGGGAGCCTTCGATGATATTTGCAGCATCTTGTCCGGTAGCCAAATAAAATCCCAGTAACATATTTGCAAAGTGAGCATTGGCACTGCGGATAGTGCCTGCGGCCATGGTGCCGATTAAATTCTTTTTGATATTAAGATCAACGATTTTTTCCGGCGAGGTTTTGAGTACGGTGCGGCAAACTTCTCTAGGAATGGTGATTTCTGTTACCACATATTTCCCGCGACCTAAGATACCGTTGACAGCAGATGCTTTTTTATCGGTGCAGTAATTTCCAGATATGGAAACATAGGTCAGCTCAGAGTAGTGTCTTAATAGCCAAGCCATTAAGCTATCGGCGGCTTTGGTTACCATATTATGCCCGGCAGCATCGCCGGTGAAAAACTCGAAACGCAAAAAGAGGAGGTTACCAATCACTTGATGATGGATCTCTTGTAACCGAGCGAAGCGGCTGGATTGTTTCACCACTTCTTTGACTTCGAGATCTCGGTTTTTGAGGCTGATTAATGTTTCATGGCAAACTTGCGCATTGGGGGCTTGGAGTACAATGGAGCGGGTCATTTTTTCATCAATAATAGTGGCTCGGATCCCGCCACTGAGCCGTGATATTTTCGCTCCTCGATTAGTGGAGGGCCAAAGGGGAGACTCATAGGTGGCCAGAGGTACAGAAATATCATCGTTGACTTCTGCACCAATGATTTTGATGGGGCCGATGACTTGCATGGGGATATTGGCATGCTGCTGACTCATAGGTGATCGCTCTCCCAAAGGGTGATTGTCAAAAAATTTTGCATATTGTATCATCCTTTGGCAGAAAAGATAAAAGAAATTTAAGTGGGTGAGAGATGGTGCTAAAAGATGAAATGATGGTGTTGGTGGATGAAAATGACCAGCCTGTGGGGAGGGAAGAAAAGATGAAGACCCACGAGCTAGGATTGTTGCATAGAGCTTTTTCTGTTTGTATTTTTCGTGGGCAAGGGGATGATATGGAGTTTTTGTTGCAGCGACGCCAAGATGATAAATACCATTGTGGTGGTCTTTGGACGAATACTTGTTGCAGCCATCCCCGAGCAGATGAAGCTGTGCTTGATGCAGGATCGAGGAGATTAGCAGAAGAAATGGGATTTTCGGTGCAGTTAGAAGACGTAGGAACTTTTATTTACAAAGCGGCATTTACCAATGGGTTGATCGAACATGAGTTGGATCATGTTTTACTCGGCACCACAGAAAAAGAAACCTTCAATTATAATTCTGAGGAAGTTGCAGAGGTTAAGTGGCTGAATGTAAAAAATTTATTTGACGATCTTGAGAAAAACCCAAATCATTATACCCCTTGGTTTCTACCAGCATTAGAGATAGCGTGGAAGGCAGTATTGGCTTAAGAAACGTATTTTTCTCGGCGCACCTGCTGAATGGGAAACTCGAATTCTTTCGTCAGTACCACGGCTTCATCAATCATATTTGGATTGCCACACAGATAGATAATGTCTTTTTTTGGATCTAAATGGAGTTCTTTTAAGCCGCTTTGAACATAACCTTTCTTTTCGTGGGGCTTGGGTTCTGTGAGTGCTTCCCGGCTCAAATGCAGGTGAAAATTAAAATTGGAATGTTGTTGAGCAAACTCAAGGAATTCATCCTCATAGAGGGCATCTTCTCGGGTTCGAACACCTAAGAGTAGCTCTACGGTGAGATCGGGATTGGCGGTTAAGCGTTGGCTCAATTCAGGCAGCATGGAGCGATAAGGTGTGACCCCAGTGCCTGTTGCTGCTAAGAGGTAGCGTTGGGGCATTTCATCTCGAAGAATCAGGCGTCCGTAGGGGCCACTTACATTGATGGTGTCTTCTTCTTTCAAATTAAAGAGAAATTGTGATGCAGCACCTTCTGGAACAAAAGAGAGGGAAAATTCAATCAAATCACTTTTTCCAGGTACCGTTGCCACGCTATAGCTTCTGCGTAATAATTTATCTTCCCACTCAAAATGTATGCTTATAAATTGCCCAGGAATGAAGTTAAAGTCTTCTTGATCGACTTTTTCGAAGGCTAAATGTTTAACCTCGGAAGTGAGCATTTTTGCCCAGCGAAACCGTAATGGGAATGTTTTGATTGCCATGATGTTATTGCCTCGTTTTGTCGAAGCAATTGTACAGTAAATGGTTTTTCTTTGCCAAGTATACCCATAGCGGATGATTTTTCGATTTTCATCTAGTACTTCACCTAATATGCAGTGCTTGGCGCATCGGCTTGAGGGGAGAGGGTTGGAGCTAGCTATTGGATGTAATATTACCTTAATATTTTTTAGGTAAGATGGGATCTCATAACAAATTCTTAAAATTATAGAGGTTTCCTTGAAAACTATTATTGATTTAGTCAGCGAAGACTTGATTACTATTGCAACACCCCAAGAGGCGCATGTTGCTAGTGAAGAGACAATCCGTTTATTTATTGATTATTATAATAAAAATGATAATTTTAATGGTGTCTATGTCCGTGCTGATGATTTAGATAAGCTTTTCGAAAAGCTATTGGAAGCTTATAATGGCATAGATGTTAAACGCTATAATATTGTGCTACAAACGGGTGAGCGCAGCCAAACTAAATTCAAGAGTCACTATACTGCTCACTATGCAGCGATTACCTTAGAAATTGATAGCCAAGGTGCTAAAGTTGCTTTTGCCGATCACTATCGTGCTAACCCCTCCTACCTAACGATAAGTGATTGTATCAAGAAATATAACTTAAAAACTTATAAATTTTATGGTGCTGCGTTGCAGAAAGATACTTCACATTGCTACATGTTTACACTGGAGCATTTATTGCAGCTGAATTCCCAAGCAAACTTATTTGAAAGGCTTGAGTTACTTGCAGATAACAATGGCAATATTCAATGGAGCAAAACCCCCATTGAATTGCAATGGGCGGCTCAAAGCTTTACCTATCTATGGCAGCAGGTGGATGTGAAGTTTCAAGAAAATCCTTATCATTTGTTGAGGAACCATGGTATCAGGGAAGAAGATTTCCCCTCCATTGTATCGGAAAACATTATTGTTGATAGCAGTAAGGATCATCGTGTTTTTAATGGTGTTATCAACGGTGTTTCTGCAAAATATGCTAGAGTTTTATATTTAGCACTTCAGAATAATGAGTACTCCATAAATGATGTTCTAAGAATAAGTTATCAAGAATCTCACCCAGAAATTTTTAATTTTCTTATGGGAATTAGAAAGGGATGGGATAATATTTCTAATGTACATCCTATCTCTGACTTTATTTTTAATAATATCCAACAAGCTAAAGCTTGTTTCAAGAATAGAAAATTATGTGCTATTTTCCAATGTGACGCGGTTGCGGAACTCGTTGAGTCAGGAAAATTATCTTATACTGATATCTTGAGCGAGCTGATAATTAACTTTGATAAGCAATTTGATTCTAATAAATTTGAACTCAATGTTACAATGGTAAATAGATTTTATGATAATCTCTCTGTGATTGATAGGACCGCTGCTTTGAATGAGGAAGATATTCTTCCTTTATTGACGCATAAAAATATTAAAAATGTTTTTCAGGTGGAGCAGATTTATCATTTGATCCAATCAAAACATTTACCCCTGGAAGAAGCGTTAAAACTGATCCCTTTCAAAATCAAGTTAAATGATCTGAATGGAAAAACAAAAGAGCAACAAGCGGATTATTTACTTGCCCAGTTGTCGCAGAACCAGCATCAGCGAACAGCCAGTGTGAAATTTAATCTGCTGGATGTAGCGTGTGCAGTAGATGATGTTGTATTCGATATTTTCGCGGAAAGTGAGTCTGAGCAGAGTGAGGATGAAGAATGTGCTATGGCAAGTTTATTCTGTGTGAGTTAACTTGGCTCCCTGATATGTTGTTATCGTAACTCTTAAGTAGTTCAAAAGCATCATCTATGTTGCCTATGCTGAAAGCATTACTTGCGCTTAACCCTTTACCAAAACTTGCGTTGTGAATAGCATTATCACTACAGTCTTCGTAAAATTTAGCTAAATGGAGACTTTTTACTAGGCTTTCTTTATTCCCTTGAACTGGATTATCTATATAAGCTTTGAGATGAAGATTTGCGAGCATCATTGCCGCATATGAGCCATGACTATCAATGAGTTGGCTTGTCTGTTCAATTGCTTGGTTAATTAAAAGCTCTTTTAGAGGTGGGTTTGTCGTTTCTAATGCAAGGTTATTAACTTTTTGTTGGGCTTGAATACAACCTGATTTAGCTGCTGTTAGAAGTAATTGTTTGTTGTTGCTATTTGGGTTAGATAATAATTCTTTATGGTATTGCAAAAAAATTTTAAAGCTTATTATAAGTTCTAGTGGATGAATTTTTTCAATGGGCATAAATTTGAAATCTTGATCAGGGCTATCGGTAAAAAAATGTTGGGTTTTGCTGCCGAAGCTGGCCCATACGGCTTGCCAATATTCTTCTAGTTGAGGCACCATTGCGAGTGTACGTACTTGTGTGTTCTGAGTCACTAACGTAAGAACAGACTGTAAATTAGAGGGGCGAGCAATCATCTGTTGTTGCTGATCTATGTCTGAGGTACTATTAAGTTTACTTAAAAAATTACTACAGTCTTTGTTAATATCAATTCCCGGGTTCATTACTGCTCCTATGTCATGATTCATCTTTATGATTCAAAGTGAAGTGAGCAAATTATACCAAATGTGTTAGCAAAATGCCAGAGATAATGATTTTTATAATTAAATCATAGGGTTAAAACATTTTATTAGAGTTGAGATATGACTATTCCGGCCTGGTTCAAACCAAGGTAACATTTCACTTGGGGAAGTAGAAATTAAACGGTGAAAAAATCAAACGGTTATGGTATCCCCCAGAAAAAAAGTGTTACCTAAAATACACTGTTTTTGAACCAGACCAAAATTTATGCTTATATCAGCAGCAAACAGGCGTGGCTCATGCCTTTCAATTGGTTTAACGATACTTGATGCGTTAGTTAGATTTCTATTTTGACAAAAACTAAAGATACTGCCATCGCAAACATAATAAAAGCGGTTATGCTATTGACGATCTTCCAGGGACGTTTTTTTGAAAGTATGGGCGAAAATTTTTTCCCTCCATAACCTAAAGCAAAAAACCAAAGTGTGGATGCTATTACACTACCGATAATGAATAAAATTTTTCCTGATTGTTGGTAATTTGAACCCAAACTACCAACAATGAATACGGTATCTAAATAGACTTGTGGATTTAGTAGGCTGACACCCAAAAGCGTGAGAAAAATTATCATAAAAGAAGGTGGAGGAGCATTATGAACCGTGTGCAGTCCTGTTGTTGTATATGCTGTTCGTAGTGAAATTAGGCCATACCCTATTAAAAATAATATCCCTGCATAACGAATAGCATTTAAGAAATGCGGGTGCTGAGCAACGAGGAAACCAATGCCGAAGACACCAATGGTTATGAGTGTAGTATCGAGCAAAACACACAATGTTGTTGTGATAAAAACATAATGTTGCTTAACACCGAGTTGCAGTATGAAGGCATTTTGAGCGCCAATACCTATAATTAAACCGGCATTAATCAGAAATCCTTTTAGAAAGGGAAGTAAGATGTTTACAGATCCCAAAAGCTGAAAATTTAATTGCATAATCGCTTCACCTCTTGATTGATCCATTCTTCGGACAATTGGTTTAGCTCTCTGGCGGTATGGTTACTTGCTTCAATAGCTTTCCCAATAACGAGTTGAATGGTTCCCGGCTTTTTTAAAAACTGACGTTTTGGCCAGTATTTTCCCGCATTATGGGCAATAGGTAATAGAGGATATCCAGAAGCTTCCGCTAAGATGGCCGCACCTAAGTTAAATTTTTTCGTTTCGCCTAAGGGGATCCGAGAGCCTTCAGGATAAATGACAATCCATCGTTTAAGAGATAAGGCATTTTTCCCCTGGCTGATCAATTGCCGGATGGCCGAGGTGCCTTTGCCTCGATCGATAGCGATGGGTTCTAATAAGCGTAATCCCCAGCCAAAGAAGGGTATCTTTAGTAATTCTTTTTTTAATACGGTGACTTGAGGAACGAACAGTGTTTGCAGCGCGAGGGTTTCCCAGGTGGAGGCATGCTTAGCTACGACGATGCAGGGTGTTTGCGGAATGTTTTCCAAACCCTGGATTTCATAGCGAATGTTGCATGTAATTTTTAGCCACCACAAAACGAATTTAGACCACAGGTTAATAAATTGGTGGCGTTGTTTGAAGGGGATCCAAAAGACAAATAAGCTGATGATTCCATGAATAATGGTGGCAATCATCACACCAAGAGAAAATAAACTGCTGCGTAGACGTATGATCATAATGATTTAGCAAAATCCATTAAGTTGTTAAACACAGGTGTTGTTGCAAGATCTTGTTGCTGCAAGGTTTCCATGCCATTCCCCGATTTGACGAGAACCGGCTGACAGGTTGCCGCTATTGCAGCTTCTAAATCTCGGTAAGAATCTCCAACAAAAGGCACATTGGTGAGTGTTATTTGATAATGCTTTGCGATCTGTAATAATAATCCGGGTTGGGGCTTGCGGCAAGAGCATTGTTCATCCGGAGTATGGGGACAGTAAAAAACACTATCGATGATGCCATCAACAGCGTTAAGCGAGTCATGCATTTTCTCATGGATGGCACTTAATGTTTCATGGCTGTAGTAGCCACGGTTAATGCCCGATTGATTGGTCGCGATGCTAATGGTAAAGCCTTTGTGATTTAATAGGCTTATTGCTTCAAGACTGTCTGGGATGGGTAGCCACTCATCAGGTGATTTAATATATTTTTCTGAATCATAATTGATAACGCCATCTCTGTCTAAAATAATTAATTTCATTGGAGTTCAGAAATATCAGCAACATACAGAAATAAATCCCGCAAGTTGGCTAGTAATGCTAAACGATTATTGCGGATCTCCGGGTTATCCACCATGACCATCACATTATCAAAAAATCGATCCACTGGCGTGCGAAGACTGGCCAATGTTGTTAATGCGAGGGTGTAGTCTGCTTTTTGATAAAGGGGAGCGACTTGTTCTCGTTTATCTAAGATCAGTTTAGATAATTGTTTTTCATCCTCATTTTCAAATAGAGATGCTTGAATATCCCGAGAAATATCTTCTTTGCCTTCTTTAATGAGCAATTTACTTACCCGTTTATTTGCCGCAGCCAGTGCTTGGGCTTCTGGAAGTTGGCGAAACTCATTGACCGCATTGATACGATGTTGAAAATCTAAAGGCCGAGTCGGACGTAAGGCCATGACCGCAGCAAATACATCGCTTGGGATCCCTTGTTCTTGGTACCAACTACGAAAACGTTCCAATATAAAAGCGAAACAATCTTGTACTGTGTTTTCATTCGCTAACTCATGATAATGGCTATAACCTTCATGTAATAATTCCAGCAAATCAAGATCTAGCTGCTTTTCAATGATAATACGCAAGATCCCCAGAGCCGCCCGGCGTAGGGCAAAGGGATCTTTTTCTCCACTGGGGGGTTGGTTAATACCAAAAATGCCCACGATGGTATCGATTCGATCGGCGATGGCCACGGCACAACTCGTGGGTGTGCTGGGTAAGTCATCTCCGGAGAATTTTGGTAGGTAATGCTCTTTCATCGTCAAAGCAACATCCCGGGGTAAGTCTTTGGCATAGTAATAACCCATCACCCCTTGTAATTCAGGAAATTCTCCTACCATGTCGGACATTAAATCTGCTTTACAGAGGTGACCTGCTTGCTCTGCCTGAGATACATCTGCTTGTAACTGTGTTGCGATATAAGCTGCTAATGTAGCAATGCGTTGGGATTTATCATAAAGTGTTCCCAACTTTTCTTTGAATAATACATGTTTTAGTCGTTCTTGATAGGAGGCTAAGGTTTGTTTCGAATCCGTCTCAAAAAAGAACTTTGCATCAGCCAGGCGAGCGTCCATGACGCGCTCATTGCCTTTGATGACTTGTGTGGGGTTGTTACTTTCGATATTACTAATGGTCACAAAATGAGGGAGTAGCTGACCTTCATGATTTGTCATAGGAAAGCATTTTTGGTGATATTGCATTGACGTGATCAGTGCCTCTGCCGGGACGTCAAGAAAATTTTCATCAAAAGGAACAGACAGTGCCACAGGCCATTCTACAATCCCCGTGACTTCGTTAAGCAACGAAGGATCGATTGTTGCGACGGCATTTAATTTGGTGGCTTGTGCTTCAATTTGCTGTTTGATGATTTCTTTTCGCTGAGTAAAGTTGGCAATGACACTGCCCTGTTCTCGTAGCAAGTTTTCATAATGACTTGGATGCGCGATGACAAGAGGTTCCGGGGCTAAAAAACGGTGACCGTAAGTGATGTTACTTGCTTGTTGTCCGAGAATTTCACAAGGAATAATATCATTTCCCCAAAGCATGACGAGCCAATGAACGGGTCGTACAAATTCTGTGGTCAAGTTTCCCCAGCGCATGGGTTTGGGGATGGGTAATTGGTTTAACGCTTTTATCATCATATCCGGTAACAAAGAGGGCGTTGGTAACCCAGCTTGTTGTTGTTTGAATACCAATCGAGTGCCTTTTTCTGTTTCAAGCTGCTCTAATTGATCAACGTCAATGTTACAAGAGCGTGCGAATCCCAGGCAAGCCTGAGTGGGCTTTCCCTCTGCATCAAATGCGCTAGCTAAGGGAGGGCCTTTGCGCTCAATGATTTGATCGGATTGTTTGGCCTCTAGTGCGGATACCATGGCTCCAATGTGCCTGGGAGATGCAAAGCTTCTTACCGCGCCATGTTGAATTCCGGCTTGCTGCAACTGGTTTGTAAGGCTTGTTACCAATGCTGTGGCTAATGTTTCCAGTGCCTTGGGTGGTAATTCTTCACAACCAATTTCGATTAAAAAATCTTCTGTCATACCCTTACCTATTGTCTGTTTTTAGCATGGGGAAGCCTAAGGCTTCTCTGCTCTCATAATAACGTTGTGCCACTTGTTTCGCTAAACTTCGTACCCTTAATAGATAGCCTTGGCGCTCGGTGACGGAGATGGCGTGACGGGCATCTAGCAGATTAAACATATGAGATGCTTTTAATACATGTTCGTAGGCAGGTAGAGGCAAGTTCAATTCCAGTAATTTTTTGCATTGCTGCTCGCAGTGGTCAAAGGTTTGGAAAAGAAAAGGGACATCCGCATGTTCAAAATTATAAGCAGACATTTCTCGTTCGTTTTGTTGGAAAACGTCGCCGTAAGTCATGGTGCCTTCTGGAGTATGCGCCCAGACTAAATCAAAGAAATTGTCTTTTCCTTGTAAGTAGAGGGCGATACGTTCTAAGCCGTAAGTGAGTTCGCCGGTAACGGGTTTGCAAGGTAAGCCACCGACCTGTTGGAAGTAGGTAAATTGGGTGATCTCCATACCATTTTGCCAAATTTCCCAGCCTAATCCCCAGGCACCGAGGGTGGGAGATTCCCAATTATCTTCCACAAAGCGAATGTCGTCTGTTAACGGATCAATGCCTAAGGCTCTGAGGGAATCTAAATATAAGTCTTGAATATTGGTTGGAGAAGGTTTTAGTACAACTTGATATTGGTAGTAATGTTGAGTGCGGTTGGGATTTTCACCGTAACGACCATCGGTGGGTCGTCGTGAAGGTTGTACAAAGGCACTATGCCAAGGCTCAGGGCCAATAGAACGCAGAAAGGTCGCAGGATGAAATGTGCCTGCACCCACTTCTAAATCTAGGGGTTGCATGATCATACAACCCTGTTGAGACCAGTATTGCTCTAAGGTCTGGATCATTCCTTGGAATGTTTGACTGGGATCGTTGGACATGATGTCTGTCCTATAAGGGGCCATGGCCTTAATAGACCACGGCCATGTTTTAGTTAGTTACTTCGAACTTGGACGATGAAGCCTTTAATAGCATCTTTTGTACTAGCGCCCGGAATAAAGAAGGATTTTTTGTCCTTTGTATTATTCGTACTGCCAATGACAAAAGCCGGGGTGCCCATGATCCCCAGTTGCTGACCGAGTTTCATGTTGCCATTTAACTCTTGTTTGACGGCATCGCTGGCCATATCTTTTTTCATTTGGTTTATGTCCAGACCCGCTTTTTGCGCGGCTAGCATGACCTTTTTCTCAGTCAATGGATTTTCTGTGGCCATCAACTCATCATGAAGCTGATCGTATTTCCCTTGTTTGTTTGCTGCGAGAGCGGCTTTTGATGCGAAAACAGAGCTGCGTCCGAATATCGGAAATTCTTTATAGATCACTCGCAAGTTAGGATCTTGTTGTACAAGTTGATCAACGACTTGGGACATGTCTTTGCAGTGAGGGCATTGGTAATCAAAAAACTCGACCAATGTAACATCCCCTTGGCTGTTGCCAGCAATAGGGCCTACTCCGAATAAATCACCTGCGACTTGTGGGATCGTGTTTTGAGCATTTTGTTGTAATTGTTCCATCTGTTGCTGCTGTTGTTCTTGGAGTTTTTGAGACACTTCAACTAAGATGGTTGGATTGTTCAATAAATAGTCATGAACAATATTTTCAATGGTTGACTTCTGTTCAGTGGTAAATGTTTGTTGTTGCTTGTTTGCAGCATAACTGTTCCCGGCTAAGGCAAATAGCCCAGCCAATGCTAGGGGTGCAATACGTTTCAAAATCACGGCAAATATCCTCTGTTGATTGAAAGCACTGACAGTATATCACGGCTGAATGGATCTGAAATAAGAAATTTGCGGGCAAATATAGGGCAGCATAGGCAAGAATAAACGCACTTCGATCATTCCTTTTGATTCTCTCACTTGAGCTTTCCTGGGGATTGCTCAGGTATTGCTCCTGCTGCTCGGTATGGATTTATTATAAAAAATTACATAAGCAACAGAGAGCAGGTGTTGATAGTGCAATACGCAAGATTGTTAAAGAACCCAAAATAGGCCAAGGAAAAACAGGCGATTTGTCGAGTGCTTTTGTCTATAAATTTAAGCTGAGTGATCAAGAGATGTTACTTGCATATGAATGGGAGCCTCGAAAGAGAGAATTATTAGCACTAGGTGTCCATGAAAATGTTTACCGCGATTTAAAAAAATAATTTTTGACTATAATTACCTTGTGAAGTATCTTATCGGGAGAAATTATTATGAAAAGAATCTTAACTGTTTTAGTGGGTGTAGGATTATTGTTTATGGTCAATCTACCTGCATGGGCACTCAATCCTCAGCCCGAACCACCAAGCTCCGGGACTTCTTCCATCTCATTGAACCCTCAACCGGATCCACCAAGCATGTATGGCCAGCAGAGGAATCAAATGGGAAATCAAAGAGACCACTCAATGCGGCAGCAGAATTTTCAAAAGATGATGCAACAACAACAACAGTTACAACAACAGCAGCGACAATTGCAGCAACAGCAAATGCAGTTACAACAACAGCAGCAGCAAATGTTGTTAAAGCGCAATTAAACGCTTTCGAGTTTGGCAAATGCTGCTACCAGCCATTTTGAGTCATTATTATCAAATTGTACCTGAACCCGTGAGTGAGCACCTTGGCCTTCAAAATTTGTCACAATGCCTTCACCAAAGTGGTTATGGCGGACTCGTTGGCCAAGATTAAATTCCCCATTACTTTCCATGGTTGCCATGGAGGGAGTGGATTTTGTTGTATTGAAAGAAGTTTTCCCCTGGTGGAATACGCGCTGGGTACCTCCCTGAGTCACTAAATACTCTTTGGGTATTTCACGCAGAAACCGAGAGGGGCGATGGTAATGTTCTTTGCCATGGACTCGACGCATTTGTGCTTGGGTAATATGGAGCTTTTTCATCGCCCGGGTCATTCCTACGTAACAGAGTCGTCGCTCTTCCTCAATACCGCCTGGATTTTCATCTGCATAAAAACTGGGGAACAGCCCTTCTTCTAAGCCCACAATAAAGACCACCGGGAATTCCAAGCCTTTTGCAGCGTGAAGCGTCATCAGTTGTACACATTGGCTTTCTTCACCGCTACGCTCCTCTCCTGCTTCCAAGGCCGCTTGCGCTAAAAATGCAGCCATGGGAGATAAATCGCTGCTACTGTCCAGGGAAAATAACCGTGTTGCATTGAGTAATTCATCAATGTTTTCAACTCTGGAACGAGCTTTTTCTGATTTTTCCTGTTTGAAATGTTGATAGAGTCCCGAATCGTGAATGACGGCGTCAACTTGTTCATGCAATGGCAAGCTATTTGTTTTTTCTTCCAGTTGGTTGATGAGTTGAATAAACTCTGTCACCGCATTGTTTGCGCGACCGGATAACCCATTGTCGGCGACTAAACTTTCTGCTGCATGCCAAAGGGAAATGTGATTGTTTGCTGCATGGGTACGAATGATACCTAGGGTTTTATCGCCAATGCCTCGGGTGGGGGTGTTAATGATCCGCTCGAAGGCGGCGGCATCTTTGCGATTAACCATGAGGCGCATATAGGCTAATGCATCTTTTATCTCTGCTCGTTCAAAAAAGCGCAGACCTCCATAGATACGATAAGGGATCCCTTCTCGTAATAATGCTTCTTCAAGGAGCCGAGATTGAGCATTGGATCGATACAAAATGGCAAATTCAGAACGTTCAAAATCCTCACAGAGTAGTTGCCTAATCTGTTTCACCACATAGTGCGCTTCGTCAATGTCATTAAATGCCGTATAGTGGATGATGGGATCGCCGTTTTCACCTTCAGTCCATAATTCTTTGCCCAGTCTGTCGCTGTTATGAGAGATTAAGACATTAGCTGCGCCCAAAATAGTTTTCGTGGAACGGTAATTTTGCTCTAAACGAATGGTTTGAGTTTGAGGAAAATCTCGACAAAATTGATGAAGGTTATCAACTTTTGCCCCTCGCCATCCGTAGATGGACTGATCGTCATCGCCGACAATCATAACCGAGCTATCCTTTCCGGTGAGTAAGTGGATAAACGCATATTGAATTTCGTTGGTATCTTGGAACTCATCTACCAAGATATGTTGGAAGCGTTGTTGGTAATGATTCAAAATATCAGGATTATTTAATAATAACTCATGGGTTCGTAGCAAAATTTCTGCAAAATCCACTAGTCCACTTTGTTGGCATTGGATTTCATATTTTTCATATATCAATTTTAAATTTCGTTTGGAAAAATCATCCCTATCATTGACATCTTTTGCGCGCAGCCCCTGATCTTTTTGTTGGCTGATAAACCATAGGGCAAGTTTGGGGGGCGTTTTCTTTTCATCAATGTTGAGAGATTTTATGATGCGCCGAAGGATCCGAGTTTGATCATCCGTATCGATAATTTGAAAATTTTCAACCAGATCGGCTGCCATCCAGTGGCGTCGCAAGATACGGTGGCCTAAGCCGTGGAAAGTGCCCATCCAAAGGCCACTGGTCGCACCTTTAAGGATGCTTTCAACTCGCTGGCGCATTTCATTGGCAGCTTTATTGGTGAATGTTACTGCAAAAATGTTATAGGGAGATATTGCTTGTTCTTGAATTAACCAGGCAATCCGGTGAACAAGTACTTTGGTTTTACCGCTTCCGGCTCCGGCTAAGATAAGCATATGCTTCTCGGCTGCGGTGACAGCTTGCTGCTGGGCGGGGTTTAATGTTTCAACTATTTTTTGTGACATAATTGTACAACTATTAGGGACATGTTAGACTCACATCATACTCTATTTGGCGTAAGTAAGATAAAAAATCATTAGAAATAAGGACAGAATATGGCTCAAATTCAGCAATATCCCCAGAAACAAAAAAGTCGGCCTATTTATTATCTTTATGCTGGAGTGATGTTCTTAATGACTTTCTCACCGCTTTTGGCCTTCGGTGCATCTGTTTTTCATTTTGCCTTTAATGTGGCTTCAATCCTTCCATTATTGTTAAGTTCTCTCGTAGCATTGCCATTTCCTATTTTGGGACTCGGATTGGGTCTTTGGTATGGGTTGACACAATTTTATCATTGTAAAAAATTAGAAAGCTTTTTGGATCAGAATATCAAAAAATTACGCCAAAAAAATTTGCAGCAACAGAATCAATTCCGTGATTTAAAAAATCATCCTGAGTTACAACAATTTTTGCTGACCTTAAAAGATGTCAGTGAATCACAGGCTGATCATTTATATCGCAAATACCGTCGGCTTGGGTTGAAAATGATTTCCGAAGATGAGTTTTATGAGCTTTATGATGTGATGAGAAAGCCGGATGACGCAACCTTAGAAAAGCGCTTGACCTCTTGGGTTGTTAATCGAGTCAAGGGGCAGGCAGGATGGAATGTGAAAAAACCAAAAAGTGCGAAGCCATGGCTTTCTGAAAAGATAGTTGTTCCTCTACGCACTTTTATCGGTTTCAGTTTGCTTGCATTTAGCTTAATTACGGTATTTGCCTCTCTCACCTTGAGCATATTAGCAATGATCCCTGCATCTCCTGTTATTTTACCCGTTGCTTTTACCGTATTGCTTTCTTTGGCGGGAAGTTTTGGGTTAATGGCCTCGTTGACCATGGGAGCTTTGCAGAAAAAAATGATACATAAGCAAAAAATAATACAACGTCTGTCTCTACGTCACCAGCGTTTAAAATTAGTCAATCAAGCTATTCAAGATTTGCAAAAGGAGAGTACGTTATTTAATTGTTTAAATGAAAATAAAGATAATCCCGATATGTTTTCTCAAGAAGCCAATGTTAAACTTCAAAATAAGCTTGTTGTAAAACGACAGGCGTTATTGGATAACCAGCAGCGCTTACAAGATCCTCGTGCACACAGGAATAATAAACGGATTCAACATTCTGCTAAAAATCGTCGGCGTATGGATGCTGCGATTGTCTTTTTTTCTACAGTGGTTCCACTATTGGGATTAGGAGCGGCTACTGCGAGTATTTTTCTATCTCCATTGCTACCTGGGTTTTTCTTTCCTATTGGGGTGATGGTGGCTGTGACTGTGCCAGTTGTTGCCATACTCCATGGAAGTTGGTTTGCCCGTTCGCGTTTAATGAACCACCGTGCGAGAGAAAATGAACAGATAAGACAATTGCAGCGCACTCAACATCACTCAGGGATAGCACAAATGTTGCGAGATCCTGCGTTATTAGTACTGCTGAGTATCGTGAAGCAGTCGAACCAACAACAATTGCGTGCTATTCATCAAGAATACAAAAAGCGAGGAGGGATACTGTTTGATTATGATGATTTGGATTTTTTACGAGAGGCCTTATCTAACCGTAGCAATGGTCAAGGGCTAGAAGTTTGGTCTGAATATAAAGTTGAAAAAGATCGTATCCAGCAACAACTTCAACCCGAAAAAAATATACTATCATTGACCACAAATTTTTTTGCTGAAAAAATGATGGGTCCTATTCAAGCAGCTCAGCAAATGAGTTTATTGTCATTTAGCATATCATCCATGCTTATTACCTCAATGCTGGGTGCGGGATTATTCGGGGTTAGTGTGTCTTTACCTGTTGTGGTGGGAGTCGTTGTTGCTGTGAGTGTTTGTGCTACAGGCCTTGGTATTTTTGCGGGGATATTAGCGAAATCCATACAAAAACATCATCAAGGCCATCGCAGGGCAATGAATGATGACAAACAATTTCAGCAGATAAGAGAGCAACAGCAGAGGCATTTAAAAGGGTTAAAAAATCACAGCGGTTTATTCATTAATATCGCTAAAAAACAAAATCTTGTACCGGATCTAAAGAAGCCAGTTTCTTTGGCTCGCAGCTTATTCACTAGGCACAAAAAAGCCCCGCAGTGTTTCACTGGGGGCCGTTCTACTGTTCCTGCGTTTCTAGTGAAGCCCGTTAATATAACTGGCAACGGCAAGCATATCGTCATCGCTTAATTTAGCGGAGATGTCTCGCATGATAGCATTCAAATCATTCGCTCTTTCCTTAGATTTAAATGCCTTCAATTGTTGTACGATATAGTCCGGATGCTGCCCAGCAAGTCGAGGATACGCTGCGGTTTCAATGCCTTGACCGGTAGGGCCATGGCAAGCGGTACACGCAGTAATTTTATTTTCAAGATCGCCACCTCGATAAAGCGCTTTCCCTCGGGCCGCTAACTTAGGGCTTGCAGCCCCGATCGATCCCGGAAGGCTACTAAAGTAGGCCGCTAAATCTTCCATATCCTGCTTAGATAACATCGCCACGATAGGGTACATGGTGTCATTATGACGCCCAGACTTTTCCCCCACTTTAAAGTCCATCAATTGTTGGACAATGTAGCTTTGTTTTTGGCCAGCAATTTTAGGCCATTGGGGAACTGTACTGTTGCCGTCCATACCGTGACAGGCTGAGCAAGTTGCAGATTTTTGCTTACCCGCAGTAGCATCACCTTTGGCAATGGCTGAACCACAGACAAACAATGAACATATGATGATTGAGATTAAATTTTTCATAGCCGCAAAAAGATAGCAAGTTTCTTCATACAAAGATAGATCTATTTCGCGAATTTGCCTAATATAAGACGATTATTCTTTAAGTTGATAAAAGATGTTACTACAAAAAGCTAGTTTTTTAACCAGTGCAGCCCAATTGAAGCAATTACCCGCTGATGAGGGGGTAGAAGTTGCCTTTGTGGGTCGCTCTAATGCAGGTAAGTCTACAGCGCTGAATTGCCTTACGATGCAGAAGCGGCTGGCCCGCACCAGTAAGACTCCAGGGCGTACTCAGTTGATCAATTTATTCGAAGTGAGCCAGGCTTGCCGCTTGGTGGATTTGCCGGGCTATGGCTACGCCAAGGTCAACGAAGAGGTGAAAAAGCGTTGGCAGGCAACTCTTGCTCAATATTTGTCTGAACGCCAGTGCCTCAAGGGCTTGGTGCTGATGATGGATATCCGTCATCCACTCAAGCCAGATGATGAAATTTTACTGGATTGGGTTGCCCATCGTGAAATCGAAGTGCACATTCTTTTGACCAAGGCAGATAAATTAAGCCGCAACCAAGCGAACAGCACCCTATTGGCGGTGAAGAAGCAGTTGGCAGATCACCCTATCCCTATTACGCTACAGCTTTTCTCAGCGTTGAAAAAAACGGGTGTTGATGAAGCCCGTGATGTGGTTTGTCAGTGGTTTGAATCGTCTCCCACCCAAAATGAGTAAAATCATTCGCTCCATATTGTTCCAATGGGGGTTGCAAATAAATTATCGCTGAAAACAATGGTGTTGTTTAATTTGCAAAATTAATAATCAGTACTACAGTTAGTGCTGCAAGGATTGTTTGTTGCCGTTTGTAGGAGATCAGTGGATGATTGGTTTTTTTCCGATGACTTGGCGAATACAAAAATAATACATTGATTTTTTTAATTTTTCACATTTACTGTACTTATTCTTGAGCGAGGGCGCGTTACTTTCATGGGAATGATGCGCACATCGATTAAGATAGTCTACGAACCTAAGCTTTTTTATGTGACAATAAAAAAGTGGAAACTACAAGGACAACCCTATGGCAATAAAATCTGATATAGTGAGTCGAGATAGTCAGTCATCCTGCATAAAGCACGCCTCAGCTTCTGGTGCTAAGCGTTCCGCAGGTTTTTTCAAAGCGACAAAAGAGGTGACAGAGGAATATCATACCCGGCATGCTCGATTAGAACGGTCAAAGCAAGCAATGGAAGATTTTGTTGTGAATGGGATCCTAGAACTGTCTGGATAATTCAGTATAAAAACGTTCAATCTACACATAACTTAGATACAAGGGCGCCAAGGTCTCCATGAGTCCTGGCGCTATATCATATTTACCTGAATAGCCCGCTCTGGTGCTAGAAATTCTGCCCGCAATGCATCGCACAACAGCGGAATGGTTCTTCCATTTTTCCACCGACAATTATGGCGAATACCTTTATTTGGCTTTGGTAAGTCCTTAAAAATATCTGCCTGTTTTGCTTTTAACCCGCATTCATCGTAATGGTTATAAATATGCCACGCTAATAAACCTTTCAATGAATTTTCAGACCAACTTCCTTCTTTGCTATTTAATAGCGTACAAAGCTCTTCTACCAATTCAGGTTCACTTAAGCCCTTCCAGTCTTTTACCAGAGCTTTGATTTGATTTTTGCGTTTGAGAGAAGATTGACTTTTTTCTTGATATTCTTTCAGCGCAGTCTTGATACAACCCATTAGCGTCCATTGGGCAGATTCAGGCTTCGCCCAAAATAAGGATTGTTTGTCCAGTTTAGGGCCGTTGTTGCGGCGGGCTTGATAACCTTCAGATTGTTTGATATCTTTCTTTATCTCGGTCTGCATAATAGTTTGGCTTGCCGAGGTTAATAAGGCATTATCTATGTTATCTTTAATGCTGTCCCAAGTCGGTACATTAGCTCCGTTTTGCATCGCCTTATTGTACTCGTCTTTCACGACATCTTTAATTTCTTCCCAAATACAACCAACACCTTCAGCTTTCATCACAAAGAGCAATTGATTGACCGCCTGAAAATCATTTGTCGTTTGCGGGTGAGCCAATTTTCTCACATGGGTAAGGGCAACCTCATTAATCATTTGCCTGGCAAGGCAGGTCTTTTGCATATTTTCAAGTAGTTTATCTAAATGAGCCGATTGATAAAATCGCAAAAAATGATTGGCAATCAACCCATCTTCTTTAAGCAAGTCATCCACCACAGAAAGAAATGGCGCTGCTTTTTTCTTACCGTAATGATGGATGAAAGTTGCTTTGATAGTGGCTCGTTGCATATCTGTCAAAGCTAGGTTCTCAAGGGCTGGGGTCGTTTCGAACCCAACAAAATAATTACCCACAGCCGTTTGTAATGCTTCAAGGTCTCCTATGGTGCTATCATTGAGCATCTTTGTGTAATGTTCATGGAGGGTATCGGTAATAAATTGTCGGGTAATAGATTTATCCAGAATTTCATAAAGGGGATGATACAATAACGATTGGAATAAACGGGTTTTGACACCACTGAGGCAAGAAGGCTTATCCCCTTCACCATCATCGTATTCCTCTTCGATGGAATTATTATCCTTATCCCTCAAAAAATGCGTTTTATCCCAGTTATGCGCTCGATTCAGCAAGGCCAGTTGGCGAAGGAACAAGTCCACTCGGTCAGCAATGGTGATATTGTCTTCTCGGGGAGGGTGATTGACATCATTAGCGGCTACCCAGAGGTAGGCAATGAGAGTTTGATATTCCTCAAAGGTAGACCAACGTCCATCCCTATTACTATTTACATAGCCTGCATTATCTGACATCCAACGATTCGGTTTGGAAAGATAACGATAGGCCGTGTGATTATTATTCTTGTAGTAAATTTCTAAAATACTCTGTCGCTGTTTTGACGTCACTTTGTGTTCTTTGAAAAAGGTTTGTAGCTCACTCCACTCAAAGGGTAGTTGATAGCTTTCACTGTTCAATATAATTGTGCGGCTAGCTTCATCGGCGAGGTATTTTTCTTCGAGAGTTTGTTTTAAGGAGGCAATCACTTCTGTACTGCCGAGGTTCTTCATGGTTTCTTTGTAAGCAGCCTCAATCTGTGCCACACTGGCTTGCTCTTGAGGACTCAAGGCTCGCATGGAGGATTCGCGATTTTGTGCAATTTCTCGCAAATTGTAAGCGCCTGCTCCTTGGTAGTAATGATTATTTTCAGCAGCTTCTCGAATCGCAGGCATATCCAGTAGGCGCATAACAATGCCGTCATGGCCCACACTTTGGGCCAAACGCAACAGTTCATTGGTTTGAGAAGCAAATCGCTCGATTCGTTGATCTGCGTAACGGTAGTTGTCAGGCAGGTCACAACTTGTGACGTTAGCAATGACGAATGTCTTAATGCTGGGGATAGTTAGCAATAGGTTAATGTTGTCGAGAATATCCAGATGATTTGCCAGCTGACTAAGTCCGTTAGCTTGGCTGCAACGAATCAAATGCCGAAGGATATAATAACCCTTCAACGATAGTTCAGCATCAGGGTTACCTGCGTTATCCTGAGGAAAGTCAAAGACTGCATTGGGATTATTTTGGTTGGAGGTTGCGATAGTTTCCCGCAATTGAGCTAAGTAATTTTGGGTATGCAAATCAATGTGCTGACCATATTCTCGCTGGTGTTGTTCGAAGTGACTCAAGTCCACAGCATCGATGATGGTATCAACACGTGCTAGCAATAGCTTGATAATGGCAGAATGACTACCTTGGCGCGCTATATTCAGTGGCGTGTCACCGTTGTTATCCTCCAGGTTCACATCAATGCCATCATGGATTAACAGAAGCTCAACAACGTTGGTTTGACCTTCAGCGCAAGCGATATGGAGCGGTGTATCACCATCGTTATCACCCAGGTTCACATCAATGCAGTCATGAATTAACAGAAGTTCAACAACGTTAGTGTGACCTTCAGTGCAAGCCACATGAAGAGGTGTTTGCCCGGCATTATCGACTTGATGGCTATCAATGCCTTTTTGGCTCAATAGGAATTTGACCACCTGAGTGCGACCTTCCGCGCAAGCTTTTAAGAGCGCCGTCTCGTGATAAGCACAGGGCGCATTGATATCAATACCCGGTGTGGTTAATAATTTTTTTACCTGACCAAGCTGTCCTTTTTCACATGCCTTGAGAAATTTTCTTTGAGGTATTGTTGTAAAGGCTAATTGATTTGCTGCTTTTACTTGATTAAATTTTCTTAAGCGCGATTTAACAAAGGCAACTTCATTAGACTTTAAACCACTTTTTTTTATCACTGCCTTAATCTGAGAGAGACCTTTTCTCGTTTGACAAAGTACTTCCAGAAGTAATTCTGCGGCTCTTCTACTCTTTCTAATACATTTTATGGCCACCACTAGCGGTGTACGCTCATTCTCGTCTTGTATATTGATTCTTATACCATCTTGTTGAAGCAGTAACGCAACGACACCTTCATGGCCTCCCTTGCAAGCATGATGGAGCAGAGTCCAGCCATGATTATCCGCTTGATTGATAGCTGCACCCTGTTGGAGCAACAATCTAGCGACGGCCTCATGGCCTTTATAGCAAGCATCATGGAAGGGAGTCCAGCCATGATTATCCGCTTGCTTGATAGCTGCACCCTGTTGGAGCAACAATCTAGCGACGGCCTCATTGCCTCCAGAGCAAGCCCACTGGAGCGGGGTTCGGCCATTATTATCGGTTTGATTGATAACGGCAGCCGCACCCTGTTGGAGCAGTAACGCCACGAAAGCCTCATGGCCTTTATAGCAAGCGATATGGAGCGGGGTTCGGCCATGATGATCGGCTTGATTGATATCCGCATCGTATTTGAGCAATAACGTAACGACAGCCTCATAGCCTTCATCGCAAGCCCAGTAGAGCGGGGTCTGGCCATGATGATTGGCTTGATTGATAGCAGCAGCTGCGCCCTGTTGGAGTAATAACGTCACAACGGCCTCATGGCCTTTATAGCAAGCCCAATAGAGCGGGGTCTGGCCATGATGATCGGCTTGATTGATATCCACGTCATCGGACAGCAAGTTCTCTTCAATGGTTTTAATATCATCTGTTTTACAAGCTGCTATAAATTGTTGTTGAGTTATCATACATTAGCCTTTGTTATAAGTCAGTTGCTATCCTGCTATCAGGATTTGAGCGGATCATAACGGGATACATGCTGTAGCCGGTAATGATAAACGATTCAGCTTAACAAAATCTTAATCCGCCTTAAAAATCTTTGCTCAAAACAACACCAAGTGTTAAGCAGACACTTTACTGGAAGGCGAGTTTTGTGACTTGTTTCCAAGTAATTTATTCATTGCAATCCAGTTTAGAACTATCACCAGAGTGGCTTCCTCTATTGAGAAACAAGATGGCCTAAGGCTATGCTTAGATCCGAGAAGCATTAGATGCTCTGCTTCAGCGATTAATCTGAAGTGGGTTAATGATGCTTGGTGTAATTTGGTGACTCATGGCGATAGATGTAGAAACCGATTTATTATTGTTGTTGTTGGTTCGATCTGTTCTCCATGAGTCGGATACGATAATACAGGATGATCATTAAGACAATATTAACTTTTTGCATCCAACCAGTTTTTCGGTTGGAGATAATCTGTGCACAATTTTCCCTCGGGGGTGTCTGGTTCTGGCTGCCAGCAATAGCCCCAATTGACCTCGGGAGGTAGAGACATTAGGATGGATTCTGTTCGACCACCGCTTTGTAGGCCAAAGAGGGTGCCTCGATCGTAGACTAAATTAAATTCCACATAGCGGCCTCGACGGTATCGTTGAAATGCTTTTTCTCTTTCGCCATAAGCATGATCTTTGCGTTTTGCCATAATCGGTTGGTAAGCTTTGAGAAAGTGATCCCCAATACTTTTCATGAAATCAAAAGATGTTTCAAATTCCCATTCATTAAGATCATCAAAAAATAGTCCACCAATGCCTCGGGGTTCGTTGCGATGCTTTAAATAAAAATATTCGTCGCACCATTTTTTGTAGCGGGGATATACGTCTTCGCCAAAAGGATCGCAAGCTTGTTTTGCAGTGCGGTGCCAGTGAATACAATCCTCAGTAAAGCCATAGTAAGGTGTTAAATCAAATCCACCACCGAACCACCAAACAGGAGGAGCGTTTTGTTTTTCTGCAATAAAGAATCGTACATTAGCATGGGTGGTGGGGACATAAGGGTTATGAGGGTGGATGACAAGAGAGACACCAAGGGCTTGAAAATGCCTTCCCGCTAATTCAGGTCGTGCAGCGGTTGCTGATGGTGGGAGTTTATCACCAAAAACATGGGAAAAATTAATACCACCTTTTTCAATAATACGACCCTCTGCTAATACGCGGGTAATGCCACCCCCACCTTGCTCTCTCTGCCACACATCTCGATGAAATTTTCCTTGTTCGTCCTCAATTTCCAAAGTACTACAAATTTGATCTTGTAGCTGGATAAGATATTTTTTTACATTATCAACGTTCATTGACCTCCTCGCAGGATTTCATTGGTTAAGGCGTCACGAATGCGGGTTGGATTGTTGAGGGTACCTAAAGCTCCGGGAACAATCGAGTCAATGGTTCTACCAAATTGCGCTGTTAGGTCGGCTATGTTTTTCGCAGGAAGCTGTTCTTTGAGATTGGCGCTGGTTGATACGAGGGGGGTTTTGCAGTATTGACATAATTGCTTTGCAATAGGGTGTGCAGTGACTCGCAAAGCCACAGTGGTATGCGCTCCACGGATCCAAGGAGGGACTTTTTTCGATGCAGGGAAAACCCAAGTGTAAGGCCCAGGCCAAGTTTTTTGAATAGCGGTTAACCTTTCTGGGGAGATAGGGGTGACTAAATGCCGGATCTGTTCCCAATCACTTGCAATAAGGATTAGCCCTTTTTTGATGTCTCTGTGTTTTAATTCTAGTAACTTTTGTACGGCGTTTGCGTTGAAAGGATCGCAGCCCAATCCAAAGACTCCCTCAGTAGGATAGGCAATAACTCCACCATTGGTAATGATTTGGCAAGCGTGCTTAAGATCCGCCTGGGGAATCATTCTGTTTCATGTGGAACGCGGTACTTGCACTCTTTCTGTGGACAAACTTTTTCAGTGCCGCGGCTTTTTGTGGTTTTAATTGTTAGAATCGGCCAGTTGCAATCTGGACATGATTCATCGAGAGGCTCATCCCAAATTGCATAATCACAGTCTGGGTAACGACCGCAAGAGTAGAAGATTTTACCCCGCCGGGATTTGCGTTTTAAAATGTTGCCTTGGTTGCATTTAGGGCAACCCACCTCAGTATCCGTGGGTTTTTCCAGAGGTTCCATAAAATTGCAGTTAGGATAGCCGCTACAACCAATGAATTTACCATAGCGTCCTTGTTTGATAACAAGTTGTGATTGACATTCAGGACAGACACGTCCTTCAATAATTTCTGGCTTGCTCGACTCTGCTGTTTCATCAATATTCCGAGTGTAGTCACATTCGGGATATGCAGTACAACCAATAAAACGGCCACGCTTTCCAAGTCGAATGGACAAAGGCTGCTGGCATTCCGGACATTTTTCGTCAATTTCTTCGGTCGTAACATCTTTTCGTTGCACAGTTTCATTCACAGTATCAATTAATTTTCGAAAGGGTTTCCAGAACTCATCGAGTAATGGGATCCATTGTTTTTCTCCACGAGAAATTGCATCCAATTCGTCTTCCAAATTTGCCGTGAAATTGTAATCCACATATTTGGTAAAATGCTCGGTTAAAAAGCGATTGACGACTCTACCCACATCTGTTGGATAAAAACGCTTCTTATCCAACGTAACATACTCGCGTTTTTGCAAGGTTGAGATAATTGTTGCATAGGTGGAAGGTCGGCCAATGTCATGCTCTTCAAGGGTTTTGACCAGGCTGGCTTCGCTATAGCGTGGTGGTGGCTCGGTAAAATGTTGGTTGCCCTTAATGTCTTTTAAGGTGACGTTGTCCCCTTGGTTCATAGGAGGTAATAGTTTTTCATCACCACCGCTATCCCCAGCTTTATCATCATCCGTATCTTCTTGGTAGATGGTCATAAATCCAGGAATGCGAACAGTTGAACCATTGGCTCGGAAAAGATTTTTATCTGTGCCGCAACGCAAAGTAATGGCAACGGTATCAATGGTGGCATGGATCATTTGGCAAGCCACCGTACGCTTCCATATTAAATTGTAGAGCTTAAATTGTTCTGGAGAGAGATAGGGCTTCATTTGATCAGGCATTCGCAGCACAGAGCTGGGACGGATGGCTTCATGAGCTTCTTGAGCATTTTTTGATTTTGTCTTGAAAGCTCTGGGTTCATCAGGCACATTATCTTTGCCATAGCGTTTCGTAATAAATGCTCGAATTTCATCAATGGCTTCTTGGGCTAGATGCACAGAGTCCGTACGCATATAGGTAATCAGACCGACTGTTTCGCCATCACCAACGTCAATTCCCTCGTAGAGCTGCTGGGCGATGCGCATGGTGCGTTGAGCGCCGAAGCCTAATTTACGTACACCCTCCTGCTGTAGAGTCGATGTGATAAAGGGTGCTGTAGGATTGCGTTTACGCTGTTTTTTCTCAACTTTGGTGACAGTGAGTTGTCCGTTTGCCGCAGATAACAATTGAGTCGTTATATCGTTGGCCTGTTCTTCGTTTGTTACCGTAAATTGCTCAACTTTTTCGCCTTCATACTGTACTAGTTTTGCAGTAAAAGGTTGTTCTGAAAAATCGTTAGCCGCTTCGATACTCCAGTATTCTCTCGATACAAATTTTTCAATATCAATTTCACGCTCAACAATCATCCTCAAGGCAGGGCTTTGCACCCGCCCAGCGGACAGACCCCGTCGGATTTTCTTCCAGAGCAGCGGTGATAGAGTAAACCCCACCAAATAGTCTAAGGCTCGTCGAGCCAATTGGGCATCAATTAATTCTTGAGATAATTCCCGTGGGTTTTCAATAGCTTCTTTGATGGCCGGTTTCGTGATTTCATTGAAAACAATGCGCTTGGAAGGCTTATCTTGTAGAACACCAAACTCTTTCATTAGTTCATTAACTGACCAGGCAATGGCCTCTCCCTCACGATCCGGATCAGTTGCTAGCAATAGGCTGTCGGACTTTTTCAGGGCATCTCGGATAGCATTTATGTGTTTTAAGTTTCGCTCAATCATTTGGTATTTCATGGCAAAGTTATTATCTGGATCTACGGCGCCATTTTTGCTGATTAAATCTCGCACATGGCCGTAGGATGCCAAGACTTTGTAGCCTTTGCCCAGGTATTTCTCAATAGTCTTCGCTTTGGCCGGTGATTCGACGACAACAACGTATTTATCCATAATTTACAAGAACTTCTATTCGTCCGCTAAAAAAGGCTTATAACCTAACTATAGTGATTAGTGCAAGGTTTTGTAGGAGGAATTTCCAAAAATACAGTTTTTATACCATTTCATATGCTTACTTTCCGAGCTTTTGTAGCAAAGAATGATCAATGAAATCCACTTTAGGTGATGAATCGTAATATTGCTCCGCTCAATGGCCATGGTGCGATCAATGATCATTTCTCTCACTAACTCTGTTGTCAGCTCGTTGTCTTCTAGGTTCTGAATAAACTTTACACCATCGATACCTAGCTTATGGTATTCACGGTTGGTGTAATGCCGCGTTGCTCCTTGAGTGCATGATTGAAGCTTCTCGCTGTATTTATCGTAATGGCTCAAGCCTTCAAGCCAGCTGAAGGCCTTTAGAATATTCGTGCGTTTGAAGCCAGTGTCTTCTAGTTCTTTCGTGAGATCATCAAAGCACGGTTTTGCTTTGTTTGTTTGAATATAATTTTCAAACAAGAAAACTAAGATATCGAGCATTTTGTTTCCTATTTAGTCAATGAAGGCGCTGATAACCGCCCGGCATGGCCATAATATAACCTTTTAACTCTAGGCGGATCAAGTTTCCCGTGACAATTTTTGTGTCATCATCGCAACGATGGATAATGAGATCCGTGGTTGTGGGATGAAAATCAACATGTTCTAGTAACATTTGCTCATGTTGTTTTAGGGGGGGTAGAGCGGGTTCTTGAGTGGTTTTTATGGGTGGTAGTTCTGGCAGTATGTCAGCAAGGGTTTCAACTAATTTTGCGCCTTCTTTTATGAGCTTATGGCAACCTTTTGCAAGGGGATTATGGATACTGCCAGGTACGGCAAACACGTCTCTACCCTGTTCCAGAGCCAGGCGAGCGGTAATTAAAGAGCCGCTCTTTAAGGCAGCTTCAACCACCAATATCCCTTGGCTCAAGCCACTGATAACGCGATTACGCCGAGGGAAATTTTGGGGCCTGGGGCCTTGGGAAATTGGAAATTCAGAGATGATAAGACCATTTGTTGCTATTTTATCGAAAATAGAGCGATTTTGACGAGGATAAATATGACCTAACCCCGTTCCTAGAACTGCAATAGTAAGTTGATTATTATCCAAAGCGCCCCGGTGGCTCGCGCTATCGATACCTAGGGCGAGGCCACTGGTAATAATAAAACCATTTTTTCCTAGAGCTTCGGCAAATTGGTAAGCTGTTTGTGATCCATGTTGAGTTGCTTTCCTGGCTCCGACAATGGCAATTTGCGCTCGATGAAGTAGCTTTATATCACCTTTTGCGTAGAGAATAGGGGGTGGATCAGAGATTTCTTTCAAGAGAGCTGGGTAATCTTGATGTTGCAGAGTGATGATGTGGTTCTGATTTTGATTTGACCAGGCTATTTCTTTTTCAATGATCTTCCAGCAGGGAGCAACAATAGCACTGATAGTCTGATCTTCTAGGCGTAACTCTTGGAGTTCATTTTTTGATAGGGCAAAAAATTTGCCCAGATCAGGGAAGTTTTTCAAAATGGCGGCGAATTTCCTAGGGCCTATACCAGGGGTTTTATGCAGGGCTAGCCAGAGCCCGAGTTGTTGTTCTGACATCGCCATATTTATGAAGAAATTATTCAGCAGTGGTTTGAGTATCTAAAAGATCCTCTACTTTTTTAAGAGGGAGCTTTGTTATCAATGCTATCTGTTGGCTAGGGATTTTCATAGACTGCATATTTTTTATAAGGGCAAAAAGTGTTTTTTCTTTACCCTGCTTAAGACCTTCAAGCTTGCCTTCGAGCTTGCCTTCAAGGACAAATTGCTCCGCCATTGTCATCATATCACCTCTTATGTCGCTTCTTAATTGTCTACCGAGCCTCTCAGTAAACTGCTTAGCAGAACTATTACATGATTTTTTTGTTAACAAAAAATGCAATACACTTTTTATATACTCTGCTGGAGTATTTTTTCGATTTTCTTGGTAAGCATTCATTAATTCCGCTAGTTTGTCAGCATAGTCTAACATGTTTTCCTGAGCAACTTTTTTCATGGCAAAAATCATCAAGCTGTCATAAGCATTTTTTTGTAGAGATTTATCCGGGATGTCATTAAAATCAATGAGCTGACACGGATTATTGAATATCGTTCTGGCATGATCTTTGTAGTAACCGAATAAAGCATAAAAATTTGTAGAAAAATTATAGGGTTTTTCACCATTGTAAACTAAAAGACCGTAGACAAGAGGCAGATCTTCAGAATGCTGTTGTTGTCGGTGGTGAGTATCAAGTAAGCGAAACATATTATAAAAAACTTGGAACGGCGCCCATTTATCAGGATAGCTTTTATGTTCAAAAGTTGTGATAAAATATCCTAATTCTTTCTTCATTTTGGCTTTGTAAGTAATATCACTGATGCGAATATCTAATCCATAGCCCACCGTGTTACTTTCAAATAGATTTAAAGTGCCCCAGTGGATCAATGGTTTGATAGAATTTGGTAGATGGTTTTTTAAAAATGATCGGGCAACAGGGAGTTCTTGTAGAGAACGTTTGAAAAATTGATCGTGAGGCGATCTTTCCATGCACAATATCCTTTTGAGCTGTTTAATATATGCATTATAGCATAAATATATAATTTATAAAATGCCTGCGACTTTGTTGTGCTGCAATCCTGCCTAAGAGCAGTATATATTTAGAGCAATTTGTTCGTAACAGAAGATCACTATTGCGCCCAATCACAAAGAGGAGCTACTATCGCGTGGAAAATACGTACGAATAATCTGATCCAGCACATTAAAAAGGAAAAATGAGGATGATTGAAGTCTTAGATGAGATATATGCATTGCTAGACAATGCAACAAAAGATAAAATAAAAAGTGTCAATGCTAATGATTCTGATATTGATCAACGTATCTGTGGATACGAGAATATTTTAAAAAGTTTACCGATGAAGAAAACCCATCTCTTGGATCGGCTGTATTGCATTGTAAACATAGCCACTCTGTTTCATCAGAAGGCGGATCATAAGCTTTCACTGCTTTGT
>JAJFKH010000077.1 GCA_021773305.1 Gammaproteobacteria bacterium
TCATCAAGCTATGCAATTTATATTAAAAGGTGAATCTTTACGGAAAACTCTTGATCCATCTTGATCACTGTGATTTAATTTCATACAGGAGTTTTTCTTGTTGATCATGCAATTGAGTGATCAAGATGATGCAAATACCCACCTAGCAATCAATAACAGGGTTTCTCAACACGGCCTAAGAACATTTGGCGTCTCAACTCTGTTCGCCGAGGTTTTTGCCTTCGCGATTGTCTGTAATGCCTGGATTATAAAGCGTTGGGTTTTCTCATATACTGGTTTAGCCAAGGATTGATTATTCAACATCCCATCAAAATCTTTTCCACACATCGTAAAATAACATCCCAAACCCTCTAATTGTTGTTGCGATAATACCGTCCCTTGCGCGAGTTGATGCAATAAGCCGACTTGCTCCCCCCAGGTTTGAATACTTTCATGATTATCATGATTATCATGATGTAATAGGATTAATTCTTCGCGGCTCCATTGTGGTATTGGCAACTCATGCTTGATTTTACCTGAATTCGCAACCACCGATGAGAAAAACCGAGGTTCATGGTGCCTTTTATTGTCATAAGTAACACCATCACACACTGCATGATAGTGATTGTTATTCACTCTTAGCAATAAAATCACATGATTGGGCTGTGACGGTTGTGCTGCGGTAAATCTATTGGGAGTATCGATATGATAGCCAAAATCGATGATGTCTATCTGAACATTGAGAACCATGGCTGTGGCCTCAATGATGGCTCCCTCAGCCCATACACCGGCTTGTCTCATGCGATTAATGTATCTATCAAAGTCTTCCTCATTTCCTGCGGTATTCGTATAAGGAAATCCACGTTCAAATTCGTTTCTATGCGTTTGCATGTATTCAATTGCATCTGCTCGTAGCTGCGCATGGCTGTCAAGAGGCAAATTCTGCGCGCGTAGCACCGCGCTGAAAAAACAATTCCCATCACCACAAATAGAAACAAACCCCTCTATGCCCTGTCCTTTACAAAATTGAGCAACCTCGTAAGGCGTTAACATAGTGGTGCGTTGTGTCAACATGGGGTTGGGCAGTAGAGCTGCCCTGCTATTCTCCCAGTGGAATGATGCCTTCTTTTCTAAAGCGATAGGAGGATTTATTCGCTCATTGAGCGTACTCCCTCCAGGAAAGTCTATCGACTCAATGAGCCTTGTTTCGATGGGGTGCACCTGCTCTTCTGCTAACCAATCATCAATCTGCTGTTGCTGCTCAGGGTTGGGGTGTAAGCAAATGCCTTCAACATGATTCAATCTTGTCTGATTTGCAAGCTCAAGACTTATATTAACATGAGCTAAATGCAAAACGACAGGTTGATAAATGCCCGTCTCTGATATGGTTTCATAGCCTGGCTCAGGTACCAGCTGGGTAGCTTCATTGATATAATAAATGTGAAATACCACGTCTAATGCTTTCGATAAAAATCGCAGATACTGCTCTGCCAGCCAAATACCGCCTGGTTTTGCAAAGGTTTTTGACCAATCAACCAAATCACGACAGTGATCATGAGTCAATATTGCGTCAATGAATGCACTAAACCCTTTGTCCGCACTGTGCTTCGAGACTAGCTCAATGCAACCTTTGCGAGTGAAGTGATGTGCCAAGTGTTGGTACGGCCCTAAGGTGAGACAACGGCGTATTGCCGCAAAGCCGCAATCTCCATTGGGTGTGGCGGGTACAATACGGCAACGTTGTAAGTTTCCTTCAATTGTCACTTTTTTAATTCGCCGTATGGCAGCTAAGGCCGTTCTCACTCCGCTAATACCTTGTGAGATGCCAACCTCAGACTTTTGGGAGCTAATGGGAAGAGTCTGTAATATGTGCTTAGCAATAGGTTTTACGGGTGAAAAAGAATTTTGGTTACCTTCCCTTGAAACCACGGTAACTGTATCGTCAACCTGGGTTTCACAACACGGCTCAAGTGGTGACATAGCGACACGGCCATTTGCTGAATCTTCTGACAAAATCCCTTGAGTTTCTTGGGGTAAGTTTTCCGTGCCTTTCATCTCCATATCAATCGATAACAACATTTCTTGTCTTAACCTCTCCAGCGCCTCATATGGTTGCTTATCTATACGAAGTTCACCTAAAATTAGCTGTTTAATATGAGAATAATCTTTTATGTCATTCAACAATGCTCGAATGCCTTCATGGCTGAAAGCATTATCTGACAAATTAATGACTCTCAAAGTTGTTAAGCTCAGTAGAGAAATTAAAGAAGGTATTGCGTCGTCAGTTAGGTTATTATCGTGTAAATCTATCATCGTGAGATTGGGGAAACAAGATTTCCAGCTAGAGACAAGCCAGCTGAATTGCTTTTGTGTCAGGTTACGATGACCATTCCAACAGAGTTTTTCTATATGATGCGCATAGATTTTTTTATTTTCTGTAACATCAAGCATCTTTTCTAATGCGACAGTGCAGTTATGAGCATGTATGCCTTTTATTTCAGAATGCATTGTCATTAGCTTACAACAGTCTAACCATTGTACATGAGTCATCGTTTGATTTTTTAAGAGAAAGACATCATCGCTTGAGGATAATTCAAAAACAGGGAAATCCTTAATCAAATACGCGTGATAGGCAAGAGCCTCTACCGATGAATCCACCAAACAAGCTTGCCGAGCTGTGTGACAGGCTTCATCAGGGAAAGTGCTACGATAAAAGCATAATAGATAACCTACAATAGACCAATGCTTTCTGGCTAACGCAATATCTAATATATCTTGTTGATATATGTTTTTTTCTGTTATAAAAGCTGGCTTTTCTTTAATTAAGTACTTTACATTCTCTAAGTGGCCGCTCTCAGCCGCCCACAGCAGCACCGTTTTGCCCTCGCTATCTTTTTCGTCGAGAGAGGTGCCTTTGTCCAGCAGAAATGTCACCATGTCAAGGTGACCGCTCTCAGCCGCCCACAGCAGCGCCGTTTTGCCTTTGTCATCTTTCTCGTTGACAGAAGCACCCCTGTCCAACAGCAACCTCACCATGCTAAGATGGCCCCACCGAGCTGCCCACAGCAGCACCGTCATGCCCTCGTTATCTTTTTCGTTGGCAGAAGCGCCTTTGTCCAGCAGTAATGTCACCATGTCAAAGTGACCGTTCTCAGCCGCCCACAGCAGCGCCGTCTTGCCCTCGTTATCTTTTTCGTCGAGCGAAGCGCCTTTGTCCAGTAGGAACTTCACTAGGTCAAGATGGCCCCACCGAGCCGCCAACAGCAGCGCCGTCATGCCTTTGTCATCTTTCTCGTTGACAGAAGCGCCTTTGTCCAGCAGCAACGTCACCATCTGAAAACGGCCGCACCGAGCCGCCATCAGCAACGCCGTTTTGCCTTTGTCATCTTTTTCGTTGACAGAAGCGCCTTTGTCCAGCAGCAACGCCACCATCTCCAGATGGCCCCATTGAGCGGCCCACAGCAGCGCCGTCATGCCTTCGTTATCTTTTTCGTCGAGCGAAGTGCCTTTGTCCACCAGGAACATCACCATGTCAAATTGGCCCCACCAAGCCGCCATCAGCAACGCCGTTTTGCCTTTGTCATCTTTTT
>JAJFKH010000078.1 GCA_021773305.1 Gammaproteobacteria bacterium
AGGCAGGAATAAAAGCATGTGTAGCTAAACTTAAGGTGGGTGCTCCATTTTTAATTTATCTCTATTATGCCTTTGATAATCGGCCTTGGTGGTTCATTGCAATTTGGCGTTTGAGTGATGGTTTGCGCAAGGTCATATCCAGACTTCCAAATTGATTAAGGTTTTTTGCGAGTCAGATAATTGCTCTTTTGATTTATTTTCCTCTAGCAAAAACTTCCCGTGTATTAGAAAACATCGGGGTAAATGTCAATAATTTTCCATTGAGTGGTTACAGAAATTGTAGTTTTTATACAATGCGTACTGATGCTTTGGATAGGTTGGGTACTCGGTTGGAGAAACGATTTAAAAAAATACAGATTCTGTCAATGATGGAAAAAGCAGGATTAGAACGCATAAAATTTTCTAAGAATATGCCTTTTTGGTGCGCTGTGGGTTTTCGCAAGTAAATGTAGGTAATCTCTCAATTGGAGTACTGCTTTATAAGTCGCATTTTTGATTCAAGGTGAATTGAAAATTCTATATCAAAAAGTTTTATATGATAATGGGAGTTTGAATGGATAAAAACCAAACAAATAACAAACCGAAATTGCTATTTGTTGTTACCGAGGATTGGTATTTTGTCTCCCACCGATTACAACTTGGTATTGCTGCTTCTGAGGCTGGCTATGAAGTTGCAGTGGCTACTCGGGTGGCGAAGCATGCAGATATTATCCAAAAAGCCGGCATTCGTTTGATTCCATTTGAATTGTCAAGACGTACTGGTAACCCAATGCTGGAATTTTGGGCTTTAGTTAAACTCTATCGTCGAGAAAAACCAGATATTGTGCATCATGTTGCTCTGAAACTGGTGTTGTATGGAGCTTTGGCCGCTCGCTTTGCAAAAATCTCGGCTCAGGTGAATGCCGTGACGGGATTGGGTTGGCTTTTTATATCTAGCAACCCTATTGTACGACTCGGTCGCCCGTTGATAACCTGGTTTCTTGCCCGCTTGTTAAATTCTTCTCATAGTAGAGTAATTGTTCAGAACCCTGATGATGAAGAATTACTCACGAAGGCAGGTGTTTTGCAATCTCGAATTCTTATGGTGCAAGGGGCGGGAGTCGACACGGATAAATTTTTGCCTACCTCTGAGCTTAAGGGCCCAATATGCGTGGTATTGGCTGCGCGGTTATTATGGGACAAGGGGGTAGGTGAGTTTGTTGATGCAGCGCGGGATTTAAAACAAAAAGTGAACAATGTTCGTTTTGTTTTGGTTGGGAATCCCGATATTGATAACCCCGCGTCTATTCCTGAAGAAACGATTCGTGCTTGGGAAAAAGAAAATATTGTCGAATGGTGGGGACATCAGAAAGAGATGGTTCCTATTTTCCACTCCACACATATTGTTTGTCTTCCTTCTTACAGAGAGGGTTTGCCAAAAGTGCTTATTGAAGCGGCCTCCTGCGGGCTTCCAATAGTTTCGACCGATGTTCCAGGTTGCCGGGAAATAGTTCGTGATGACTACAACGGAATTTTAGTCCCCAAAGGTGACTCTTTTTTCCTTTCCAGTGCATTACTCCGCCTTATAGAAGACCCGGATTTGCGAGCCAAAATGGGAAAGCGGGGTAGAGAACTTGTTCTTGATAAATTTTCCTCAAAGTATGTCATTACTAAAACCTTGAATATTTACAAGGAATTCGTCACATGAAAGTGTTAGTCACTGGAGCATCAGGTTTTGTGGGCAGTGCATTGTGCGGACATCTTATTGAGCGGGGGTTGACGACAATAGGAATTGTGAGGCATTTCCCCGCAAATCCTGTGCCGGGAGTCGACTACCAAATTGTATCAGGTTTGAGTGAAAGTGAACTCAGGGAGGAAATTTTCGTTGGGGTGGATGTGGTTGTACATTGTGCAGCTCGAGCCCATGTCATGCGTGATTCATCGATTGATCCTTTAGCAGTTTATCGGGAAGTTAATGTGGAAGGAACTCGTTGTCTGGCTGAGCAGGCTGTGAATTACGGTATAAAGAGATTTATATATATAAGTAGCATAAAGGTAAATGGAGAAGGCACAAGTGGACACCCTTTTAAAGCCGATGATATCCCTGCTCCAGAAGATTCTTATGGTGTTAGCAAGTGGGAAGCTGAGCAAGTATTGCAAAAAATTGCCAGAAACAGCAAACTAGAAATAGTAATCATTAGGCCACCCTTAGTATACGGTCCCACAGTCAGGGCAAATTTCCTCAAATTAATGAGACTTGTTAAGTCGGGGTTGCCATTGCCCTTGGGGGCAATTCATAATAGTAGAAGCTTCGTTGCTTTGGATAATCTAGTGGATCTAATATTAACTTGTTTGCATCACCCCGCCGCAATCAATCAAACCTTTTTAGTCAGCGACGGGGATGATTTGTCAACTCCAGAATTGTTACGGCGGATAGCAAAGGCTTTTGGGAAACCTTTGCGATTGATTCCTATTCCAATGCTGTTACTAAGAACGGCTGCATTACTACTTGGAAAAAATTTTTTTTCTCAACGCCTAAGTGGATCTCTACAGATAGATATTGGCAAGGCACAGCAATTACTCGGATGGATACCGAAAATTTCAGTGGATGCGGCATTACTTAAAACAACAAAACATTTTCTAAAAAAAACTGAAAGACATTAGCATGAAACGTTGCTTTGACTTAGTGTTAGCCTTAATTGCATCTTTTTTTTTAATTCTTCCAATTGCGGTAATAGCGCTGGTTTTAATGATGACTTCAGAGGGAACCGTTATTTATTGGTCTGACAGAGTTGGCCGAAATAATAAAAACTTTAGAATGCCTAAATTTAGAACTATGAAGCTGAAAACTCCTGCTATCGCATCCCATTTATTAAGTGAGACCGAACAACTTTTGACTCCGGTGGGTGCGTTTCTGAGAAAAACAAGTTTGGATGAGTTGCCCCAGTTATGGAGTATTCTAATAGGGCATATGAGTTTTGTAGGTCCTCGCCCGGCTCTGTACAATCAAAATGATTTGATTCAATTGCGCACAAAAAAAGGAGTCCACAAGCTAGTTCCCGGGTTAACCGGATGGGCGCAAGTGAATGGTCGTGATGAATTATCTATACCTTTTAAGGTGGATTTTGATTTGGAGTATGTTGAGCGTCAGTCTTTTGGTTTTGATTTGTATGTTCTGTGGTTAACTTTTATAAAGGTCGTTCGTGGTGAAGGGGTGTCGCATTAGTTTTATTGCTTGAAATTTTAAGATCTAAGAACAACTCTGATTGATACAAAGTACAATTTTCTGTTACTTTTCTGTGTGTTTCCTTCCTGGTTTTTGCTGCAAACCAAAGTTATTTAGGTGTTACAAATAAAGAGAGGTTCTCCCAACGGAAAAAAATAATATTTTTAATTTATATTTTTGAATAGTCTGCTTCAAATGAAAAATATTGATAATTTAATTCGAAAACCTTTTTTTATTTTCTTTATTTGGTTGCTGGGGGTTTACATTCTCATGTTTGTCCTCTGTTTCTATGTCCATGTGAAAGAAAGTAATATTATCGCCAATAGAGCTGATGATTTATTGGGAAAGCTAACTCTTGGAAATAACTCTGGTTGGAGCAAGATTGCCAACGTTCAAAATATGGTAAGGAAAACTAAGCCCGTTTTCTGGGAGCTTTTGAAAGCTGATAATTCTCTTTTTGGAGAACGAGAGTTTAATGGAATTATAAATAGAAAGCTTGCAAGAGAGATTGAGAATAACAAAATCCACTTAGGAGGTTTAATTTTAGGCCAGGTACATCTTGAAGGAGCAGATTTCTCTGAGGCTGATATGCATGGAGCGAATCTTGAAAAAGCCCACTTGTCAGGAACCGATTTAAGAGGTGCAAATCTTATTGCTGCAGAACTTGGCTCTGTGAATTTGAGTCATGCTAACCTTAAGAATGCGAAGCTATTCAGAGCTAATTTGAACGGTGCTATTCTTAAATCAGCAAATTTGGGGGATGCGATTGGGCTAACCTGCGATCAAATTCTTTCAGCGGTGATCGATGAAAAAACCCGATTGCCTGAGTACATATTGTGGGAACAGTCTTCAGGTTCAGAATTTCAGTGCAGAAATCTTCGTGACGGAAAGGGTTTGAGTCTCAGTAAAATAAACCTATCTAATACCAATCTCGCGAGTACTAACCTTAGAGAGTCTGACCTCAGTCAAGTAAACTTTCAAAATGCCAATCTCACGAGTGCGGACCTAAGAGGGGCTGACCTCAGTCAGGGAAATTTTCAAAATGCCAATCTTGCCAATGCCCAACTGCACAAGTCTCGTATTCAAGGAGCGGATTTAAGAGGTGCGAATTTAAATCTTGCTGATGGCCTCACTTGTAAGCAGGTTAAGTCAGCGGTGATCGATGAAAAAACCCGATTGCCTGAGTACATATTGTGGGAACAGTCTTCAGGCTCAGAACTCCAGTGCAGAAACCTTCGTGTCGGAAAGGGTTTGAATCTCAGCAAAATAAACCTATCTGATGCCAATCTCTCGAGTGCGGACCTAAGAGGGGCTGACCTCAGTCAGGGAAACTTTCAAAATGCCAATCTCGCAAGTACTGACCTTAGAGAGTCTGACCTCAGTCGGGCAAACTTTCAAAACGCCAACCTTTATTATTCAAAATTGAATAATGCCAATCTTAGCGAAGCAAGCTTGAACGGAGCAAATCTTGCCAATGCCCAACTGCACAAGGCACGTATTCAAGGGGCAGATTTAAGGGGTGCTAATTTACATCGTGCTGACGGGCTCACTTGTGAGCAGGTTGAGTCGGCGGTGATCGATGAAAAAACCCGATTGCCTGAGTACATATTGTGGGAACAGTCTTCAGGCTCAGAATTTCAGTGCAGGAATCTTCGTGACGGAAAGGGTTTGAATCTCAGTAAAATAAACCTATCTGATGTCAACCTCACGAGTGCTAACCTTAGAGATTCTGATCTTAGCCAGGCAAACTTTCAAAATGCTGATCTTGCTTCTTCAAAATTGAATAATGCCAATCTTAGCGAAGCAAACTTGAACGGAGCCAATCTTGCCAATGCCCAACTGCACAAGTCTCGTATTCAAGGAGCGGATTTAAGAGGTGCGAATTTAAATCTTGCTGATGGCCTCACTTGTAAGCAGGTTAAGTCAGCGGTGATCGATGAAAAAACCCGATTGCCTGATTACATATTGTGGGAACAGTCTTCAGGCTCAGAATTTCAGT
>JAJFKH010000079.1 GCA_021773305.1 Gammaproteobacteria bacterium
CACGTGCTCGCATTCGGATCAATATCATAGATCGAGGGATCATGAATATTATCCCATTTTTTATACAATTCCATTGCATCAGTACGTCTAATAAATGACCGCATCGTTATCCCTATGGTTATTCTGTGAACTTATTTTCAAAAATTGTTCAAATTTTAACGCGACGATAATGTCTTACCGCCTCTCTAACTCTTTGATTTTAGACTATCTATAGATTGATGCGTCAGAGCTGACTTCAGGGTACCATCGTTTTAAAATACTATCGAATGAGTGAGAGTGTATCACGGAAAAGCGCATTAAAAATACATCGTTGCGGGGATAACTAAGTGATCTAACGCTAGTGGAGATTTCTTCTTGTCCCGTTGTATCCCATAACGCGACCTTCACGTCCTCATCGTTGACTATTATCGTAGCCTCATAATTGTCAAAAACAGAAGGAACATACGTCGTCGGCCATTTTCCTTCTGTGTATGATATAAAAAAAGCCGTTTTACAAGAAAAACTCTGATCTAAATCGTAATAACAACCTGATTGATCTCCTACAAGTGTGATTTTAATTTCTTTAGCCATACTATAGTTCCTTTTGTCGGTGCTTCAATTAACTCATTAAGAATTGCTTAGCAAGCAGGTCATCACAAGATGGTGCAGACGCAACTATAATGCTTAGCTTCTAAAGCCGCAACCCTTGCTTCAAGTGTTTTATTTTCCTTCTCTAATAATCGTGCTTCTCCATCATTTTGTGCTGGTAATGGCATAAGGTGAGTAGCTCCTGTATTCATGTTCCAGTGGGTGAACCGAATGGATTTTTTCTCTACGGCGGCTTATTTTCTTACCAATACAGTCTCTATTTTTATTTTATGCATCAGCGAGGTTAGCAGTCACATTTTCCGGCTTTTTATATAAGAAAAACTGACTTTCGATTAGCTCAGTCTTTCGTTAGGCCATTGACAGAATGTAGCATCCTACAGGCACAATGCCAACTGATTTGTTCGCTGTAAGAGCCTTGAGGAAAATCCCAGGGTAGTATCACTATTGTATCAGCCGCCTTGCTACCCCTTCAAAAGTCTAGTAATATTGTTTACCAGACTTCATGGAAAATCAACTTCTCATAGAAAAGCGATTCACCAATATTACATCACCCCGCATTGGCGGCTACCAAGCCCAGAATTATCTGGTACGATGTCGGGCGAATTGTCTTTTTGAGCTGCCACAGCTCCCAGTTGTACATTCAAATCAAACCCTGGATTATTGACAATATAATTACTCCATTTTTTCGGTAAGCGTTTTGTGATAGGCGGATGTTTCAAGCGTAGTAACATCTCCCTTACCCAGGTGTAACAATTATGGTGTTTAGCAAAAAAACTTTTATCGCCTAAAGTACTGTAAGGAATTAATTTATCAGGGATGACATACTGTTGTTGGATGTACTCAATTAAAACCACTAATTGTCTACGTGATACCACCCAGGCTTGACCTTTTAATCCTTCTGGATTTCTCCTCAATATTGTATCACTTGTTGATGCCTGTTGAAGCGATTGTTGGGAGAGATTTTCTGCAACCGCATAAGAAAATTTTATTTTTGCAAAGCCCTCTGGCTCGACTTTTTTACCGCCAATACGGTTTGCTAAATCGATTCGTACGTAACACGGTTTGCCAAATGTCGTTATCCCCTCGATCAATAAAAAAGTATGCATACCATCTTTTGCGTTAACATCTCGCACCAGTGTTGCCACCCAATCATCATAATCAATCAATGTGCCAGTCAGTAACTGACTATAAAACGATTGCGATACCACGGCCTTAGTCGCGTTAATTTGGCTCCACCATTGACCCTGGGAAAAGGTTGTTACCAGCCTGGTATTGTCTTCATGAGCTAGGTTAGCAGGTTGCCCTATAGCCTTGTGATATTCAAACAAACGGCGCTGAGACGATATCATGCCCAAAGCGCCTGCGACATAACAGCCTCGTAGCTGTAGAGAGAATAATTCACTGCTATAGATAAGAGACAATCGATAATTCTCATCCACTTTCAGCAATTGGAAAACCACGATACCTTTGTTTTGCGTTTCACACACCAGCGTGGTGTCATCCAAAAACCAGAGGCTGGAAAAAGATATAGTCATCGAATATACCATAGAGGTAAGCTTTTTATTATGAAGATACAACAAAAATACCCTTTGCAAGTGATTTACAACAACCACACCCTGTTGTTGCACAGCAATACCTATTGGAATTTCACGATTGACATCAAGATTATCAAGCTCAAGTGAGAAATATTTGGATAATGGTGGTGACGTACGCCACAGGCGCACCGCTGTTAATCTAACAGGTTCATGGCTGATAGATAATTGCCATAATACAATGTCTAATCCGCCATCGATCCCTGCAAGATAAACCGAATCTCGGCTAAATGCTAATCTCACCATGGGGACAGAGTAGGCGATAGTTAATCGCTCATTTTGGTATTGTCTATGATGTAACAACACATTGGTCGTTTGAAAAATTTTTTGATTCCCCATTAACGTATCAAAAGAACATATTAGAAAGCTCCCCGTTTTTCTTATTATATTTCCTTTTTTTGCCATCATAACAATAATAGTACCTGAGGTGGTAAAGTTCCAATAGCCATAGGGTAATGCCACATAAGCATCGGAAACTGCCATACGAAGAATCAACTTAACTTTGCTAACGTGTCCTTCACCTTCATAGAAAAAACCGTTCAAGTTAGGGAAGATGATTTTTTGCTGGCTCACCTGGCAGAGAACCCTGTTTTTATCAAGAAATTCGCAGCGTAACTCCTCTTGTCTTAAGTCATTCCTATACACATCTACGGAACTATTTTTTGGCATGCAGTAGATAGAGGTCGTCGGCGCATGCAAATCATAGCGTAGCAAGCTATAAATATATTTAGGCAAACAAAGCAGCTGATGATATCGTTTATTGACCCCTAAATAAAGTCCTTCTGTTCTAATCCAAGGAAAATCGAATGTTTGCAAATTTTGCTGCGTATTCAAGTCCCAGAGCTTTGTATGCTTGGGTGAGTGAATTACAAGGGTATCGTCCGTGATACCAAAAGTAAGACTGATGCCATCTACTTTAGTGAAACGCAACTGCGTTAAAAGTTGAGGAATTGGATTACCCACGGCCACCCACCGAAGGGAACACTGCCGATATTTGTTACCATAAGACATAAATGCCCACCGTTGGTTATCTCGGCTGATGGCAGCACATTGATTTTGGCCAAACGGACGACAATTGGGTAATTCGGAAGATGAGGTGATTACGGCAACCGCTTTTCGTTCCGTAAACCCACACTGAATATCCCATAACACTTGCTGATTTTTCGCTTCATTATACGTCAGGCAGTGGGTTCCATCGGGACTCATACATATAATAATTTCATTCTTAAGCGGTCGCCCTTGATGTTCTCCGGTAGATGAGATGTGATAACAACAATCTAGCTCATCGCTAGTATAGAGTATATCACCATCGGGTAGTATGAAAATTTTCTTATCACTGCGCAAGTCATTAATATTGGGAGGTTTCTTCAGAGGCCATAGGGAAAATTTTTGCAGGATTGTATGGGTACGGAGTGTAATGGAATACAGTATATGTTCGGCATTGACGGCTAACAGATGCTGGCTATCCTTAGTAAAGGCTAGCGCCGTTTCGACACACTTAAAATCCTCTCTATCAAATACCTGTTTCGCAACAATGCTACCCATCCAACTCTGCACTCTGCTTGCCACCCGTATTAAAGGGATGACATATTGAGCGTGAAGCTGTTGTTGCTGCATATCCCAGACTATCACATTACCCTTAGTATCTCCCAGCGCTAACCATTGCTCATCTCGGGATTGGGCAAATGTAGTAATAGGTAATTTCATGGTAATCGGTGTTAGCACACCAAAGTGGGCTTGCCATAAATAAGCCCCAGATAGATTGGCACCTCGCAACCACGCTCGACTAAAATTCACTCCTCGGCAATCGGCATAAGAAAAATCGGTGTGTGAGCACAAGGCACCCGTTAGATTGGCCTCTGGAATACGCACCCCACTAAAATTTTTCTGGGCAAAATTCTCTCGTGCCGCATTAAGCATCGTGATAGCATTGCTTGATGCGGTGGCAACAACCGGCTCTTGCTTAGAAAATTCAATCACTTGATACAGGTGGTCTTTAAAGGCTGTGTTTGCAATGACTTTTTCGGCCAAAAAGGTAATGATTTTAGGCTCTTGATTTAGCGAGTAGGCATTAAGGCTAAATTCTTCCTGAATAATGTCTTCTGATAAGTTTCCCACATACCAATCAATAGAGGTACACACGCTTCGGTACAAGCGTGCCGCGGCAAAAAACTCTAGCAAGGTCTTGTGTAAAAAGACATGCTTACCCATTTCTTGGCTTTTGAGTAAACAACCGGAACGAATGATTTCCATCAAGGCCCTATTCAAGGACTTCGTTTTAAAGAACGGTTGTCCTTGGCTATCGGCCTGTACTAAATCAGGATGTAATGTGATACTATCGTCGAGCAAGACATCCAACTTACCTTGGCCTAAATTAAAAGCGGCTTTGGCTAAATTTTCTGAGTACAGGCGTAAGCAGGCTTTGAGTCGCTCAAATTGATAGTGACTAATTTCGTCATTTGTGGCTACTTGAGGAATGGCACCTTCTGGTATGTTCATCACGCGAATCACCGTTTCTTTTACGGAATGATTCTCCCATAATCGACAGGCTTGTTGGTGTAGCCACTGTCGGGTAAAGTACTCATATAATTTATCGTGGGTGAGTGCTTGCTGGTGCGCGGTATCCTGTTGTTCAACGTTATTTTGCGTTTCTAAGATAATCCGAGGCAACACTTGCACTAACAGGGTGAGCACAAAGGGGACTTGTGCTAAGGTCGCCACCCCGGGCAGGGTGGTAATATAATGCTCATAGGTTGCAACCTCCTCCCAACACAGTAAGGCATTGGTATCAGGGGTAATATCACAAGCATTAAGTGCAGTACTTGGCGGTAAGATAACCACCTCTTTTAAGGGCAAGGTATTCTTGATGTACTGCGCTAAATAGCCGTGAATTTGCTTTGTGGCAAAGGGTTGTAAATAACATTCGGTAAAGCGGTTATCTTGGAGATTGCCTTGGCAAAAAAAGCTCGGATAACCGCCGGGATGTTTGCCTGCATATTGTGCCAATATGTCAGGGCGGCTGGTGACAATCAATTTGATGTGTGGCCAAGCCTTATCCCACCAGCCATTGGCTGTGAAAAGTTCAATGTCTTGTACTGGGACTTCATCCCAACCATCTAACATCAACTGAATCAGTAACGTGCCTTTTTGATTGGTCTGTTGAATCAATTGAATTTCGCTGGCTAATAATCCTTGTTTTTCAAGAAAAACATGTAATAAGTCCTTGCCTTTCGCTTCTTTCAAGAGCGCGGGGAGCCATATCCACAAGGGAATGACTCGGGGTGCTGGCTGTTCTTTTTTGACCGAATTATCACCCAGCTGCTGCCAGCGATGATGGGCTTCCACTTGACTGAGTAAGGTTTTCCCTGAGCCAGGTGCACCTTGGATAAGCAGGGTTTGTTGTGTGGGATTATCTAAAAATCCTTGGATAGATTGACCCACAGAATTGGGCACGTTGCCATTGGCATAGCGACAGCTCATGGGTTCGACAAACGTTAATAAGGCTTTTTCATCAAATGTGCTATAAAATTTTTCCCGAAGCCGGTTCAAAATAGGGAGTAATTCATCCATGGTGTTTGTTTCCTTTTATTATGCAAGTGTTGAATTGGCGCTGTTATTCCGTGTTATTGGCCACTGCCATCATAACCTGGCAAATTGGCCAGGCTACCGTGATGACGCCGGTTTCCTTTTGCTTTTCTGTTGTGTCTTGCATGCCTTTGACAGCGCATCGTACTTTTTTTGCAATGCAATGAGCTGCTTTTCTACGTTTTGATACTGCTGCTGAGCGTGCTTACGCTCAGTGATCGCCACCCCATGCTGGGATTGTAGTGCACCGTTTTCAGACTGCAACGTGTTAATGCGATCTTTCAATGCCTCCTTTTCTTTTTGAAAGGATTTCTCCTGGGCCAACCCCCCTTGCCTGGCATCATCGATTAATTTCGCCCAGCGAGACTCAGACTGCGCTTGTAACTGTCGCTCATGGTCAAGTTGGGTTCGATGGAGATCCATCAGCTGCTGTTTCTCACGACCGACGCTATCAAGCTGTTGCCTGAGCGTAGTATTTTTTTCGTCCTGTTGTTGCTTCTCCTCCAACAAACGGCTCAGTTGAGATTGATGTTGCGCGTTCAGTGATCCTAGCTCATTCTCCCAGTGATGCAACTGTGCTTGCGCCACTGCCAGTGCGGTTTGCAAGGTTTGATTCTCGTTCGCATACCCCTTTAATTCATCGCTCAATTTTTCAAGCTGAGACTGATAATCTTTGGTCAGTTGCTCCACAGCCGCCTTTTCGACTTGCAGGTTCACCCGCTCGACTTCCAGCTTTGATTTAATCGCAGACAATTGTTCACGGGCTTGCTCGATAGCCACTTGCCATAACGATTCCATAGCTGGAATGATTTCTTTGGGCATATGGGCCGGTAATGCATGAACATTTTGCTTAGTGTGATTTTCACGCCAGATTTTTAAATGCTCAGCAATGGTAGTGTTGCTCCCCGTGCCAAGCGTATCGCGCACTCGCTGCACCGAGGGTGCTTCACCCCGGCTCAACAATGTTAAAGCCGTTTGCTTTACGGTTTCATAACTCACGCCATTTCTTGCCATCGCTCTCGTTTCCCTGATAAATCGAAGAAGTATGAGTATATCATGATATTTCATATTACGTATTACGTTATGATTCATTACGGTAAAAAGCAAAAACGCATGATAATTTTGATTATCTTGCATAATTAACTCTACACTGTCAAAATGACCGATATCAGAGCATGGTAGTTCACTTTGGATAAAACTTGGACAAAACAGCCCTTTTTAACCCCGTTCCGCTCGAAAAGTTATCAACGCCGCTGTCATTAAACGGTGAGTGTGGCACTAACCGTGCGCCCAGCACCACCATTAAACAAATCTCTGCCAATAACGATTGGCAAGCCATTCAAACCTGGCTGATGGAATTTGACGATTCCCCCCAAACTTTTCGAACCTATCGTAAGGAGGCTGAGCGACTGCTGTTATGGTCACTCATCGAAAAACAAACACCGCTCTCCAGTCTCAATCGGGATGACTTGCGAGACTACCAAACGTTTTTAACTAACCCCGAGCCTATGGCGCGATGGTGTGGCATGCGAAAGCCCCGCTTGGATAAAGACTGGCGACCTTTTCAAGGCCCTTTGAGTGAAGGAAGTGTGGGTCATGCCATCACCATCATCAACGCCCTTTTCTCCTATCTGGTAGAAGCCGGTTATTTAGCCGGGAATCCTCTAGGACTCATGCGGCGAAAAGCCAAACGCCAAAGCACTGATAGCCAAAAGCTTGCCATCGGTCAGCGTTTTTTAGAGCAGCCCCTTTGGCAGTTAGTGGTTCAATTTATTGAAGCCATGCCCCAAGAAACCCTATCACAAAAAAAACGGTATGAGCGCACACGATTTTTATTTCATCTACTCTACCTACTCGGCCCGAGAGTCAGCGAAGTGGCCAACGCCAAGATGGGTGACGTCAAGCAACTGCATGGGAAGTGGTGGTGGGAAATTACGGGTAAAGGGAATAAGACTCAGTTAGTGCCGGTGAATGATGCCCTACTCCATGCGCTCATGCGGTATCGACAGTTTTATGGGAGGCCACCGCTGCCCCAGCCGGATGAAACATGCCCGTTATTGTTAAGGCTCAATGGCCAGCAACCAGTGACCAACACCACTGTCTATCGCATTGTCAAAAATACCTTTGCCGCCTGCGCTCGCACCATAGAACAAGAACGCCCCGATTACGCCAAAAAACTGCTCAAAGCCTCCACCCATTGGTTACGCCATACCGCCATCACCCATCAAACCGATGCTGGCATTGAGCTGCGCTACATCAAGCGTAGCGCTCGACATGAAAGCCTTGAAACCACCTTGCTCTATCAGCATGCGGAAGATGACCGGTGGCATGAGGCCATGGCCGAGCATCAAATTTAACTATTCGCGGCACTGTCGCGGGTTTTCTTTTCTGCCTGAGTTAATTACGCTTGCATTAAATACTCTCTGCCACCTAATTCCTTTTCAGATCACGATAGAAATTTTCGTGAACGCCTAGTGCAAGCAGCATTCTTTCTTCTGGCGACCACTCATAGGCAAGCAGAAATTCCTGCCGATTACATGTAAATTTGTAGACAAAAACACCGGCAAGATCGCCCTTTTTTTCCTTACCTTTTTTTGGATCCTTGATGATCGCTTTAATGGCCTCGTCAACTTCTGCTTTTGCCTGAGTATGCAATTTCTTGTATGTTTTCTTAAAAGCGGGCATTTGCTTAACGATAATATCAGTCATCGGGATCATCAAAGGTAAAAGGCTCCGCTAAAGCACGATCAGAATTCTTAGAAACCAATAACTCTTGAACAAACTCAATAGGCAAGTCGGGATTTTCGAGGGCAACTTTACCAATTTTGGCCCAAAACTCGATTTGATTCGGAATAGAACGACACTCAGCACGCGCAACTTGCTTGGCTGCATCGTATATTGACTCATTAATTCGAATAGGAACGCCCATACTAACCTCTACATATGTTTCTTAATGCTACATTTGTAGTATAGCAAAAGACTAAACGAAATACAACCTATGCTATTGGTTCCAATTGTATATCTTTGTAAAAACGGACAAGCAACGCAGTTAACTTGCTGATTTTAAACAATTAAATTTATCAAAGAGGCGGTTAATTTATCCTGCTAGAAATGCTAACCTATTGATTGTATGGAGTTTTACAATTCCGATTTTAGACAAAATCTGACTCTTGAATTTGCGACAGAATATAAATACAGTTGATTTATAGTATCAATAGTGATACTATTTAAATATAGTTCATAATTTGGGTAATAAAAGTGGGAAGTCCTGTTAAGGATATTGTGAAAAAAATGCGGGCAAGCCCAAAGTCTATTCGTTTTACGGAGTTGGCTAAGGTTTGTGAATATTATTTTGGTAAACCAAGACAAAATGCTAGCAGCCATCGTGTTTATAAAACTCCATGGCCAGGTGATCCTAGAGTAAATATTCAAAACGATAAAGGCAAGGCAAAAGCCTACCAAGTGAAGCAGGTAATTTTAGCAATTGATAAACTGAGTGGTGAGAAAAATGCATGAGAAATATAGCTATCGAGTAATCTGGTCTGACGAAGATCAGGAATATGTTGGCTTATGTGCTGAATTTCCTAGCTTGAGCTGGCTTAGCAAGAATCAAGAAGCTACTTTCAAAGGTATTAGAAAGCTTGTTAGTAGTACTATAGAGGATATGGAGAAAGAAGGCGAAATTATTCCCGAACCAATTTCCACCAAAAACTATAGTGGGAAATTCATGATTAGAGTTCCTCCTGAACTACATCGAGAATTAGCTATGGCAGCCATGGAAGCACACATTTCTTTAAACCGTTATATAAGTGCAAAACTTGCAACCAGAAATATTCATTCGGGTTCTTGAAGTCGGATAAGAGAGCAACATTGCTGCTACTCCCTCTCCTAAGAACTATACGTGCGACTTTCACCGCATACAGCTCAAGCCTTTATCAAGCCATAAAATGACCCAGCTATTTACCCAATTGATCTTTTAACTTTCCCTAGCCTTTGATTGCGGGCCTTTCGGCTTGCAAAATACTCGGTATAAGCAGGATCATAAGGCGTCGCGTCCGCTTTCACTTTCACGTGCCGAATGATTTTTACTTTCCCTGCTTCCATAAGCATGATGGCAGAGGGTGAAGCGTTGGGCTTATAAATTCTTGCGAAGAAGACCCAGTTTTGATTGCCTATAGAGCGGAAATATTTATTCCGGATCCATTTGCCACCTTTTCTAGAGTGCCTTCTTCTAGCCCATGTCCATATAGCATAGAAGATCTCATGCTCTGCTGAAAGAAAGATTCTCTTAGCACATACAGACTTATGATAATTTGTCCAACCTCTGATAGTCGGATAAGAGAGCAACATTGCGCATAAATATTGCAGAATGAACGAAAGATTTCGCCGCTTATGCAGGGGGAACCGGTTCTGTCGCATTTTTTTATTAAGGCCTTTAAAATCAAAGGGCCCATTTCCCCTAGGCGCAGCTACCCAGCTAACGCATAAAATTGCTCTGGGATAGTCATCTCATTGGCTGCTTGATGTTGATTTTTCCTCAGCATA
>JAJFKH010000080.1 GCA_021773305.1 Gammaproteobacteria bacterium
ATTCCTTTTTTAATTGAGAGTTTATAAGCTAACACTTGAAGTGGAATAATACTTAATATTTCAGCACAATATTTTGATGTGGATGGGAGATTAATCATATATACATTTATATTATCAATGCATATATATTTGTTTGTTATAAATATTACTTTAGCTCCTCGTGATGCAACTTCTTCCATAGCATTTAGACATTTATCGAAATATTCATCGTCAAATGCAATCATTATTACAGGAAAATTAGGCTGTAATAATGCGAAAGGACCGTGTTTTAACGCACTTGAAGAATACCCTTCGGCATGAATGTACGATATTTCTTTAATTTTCAAAGCACCTTCTTTAGCAATTCCTTCACCAATTCCCTTGCCAAGAAGAAAACAACTTGGGAATATGAAATGTCCAATTAATTTATTAATTACATTAAAAGAATTTGTGATTACTTTTTCAATATCGAATGATAAATTTTGAAGTTCATATATATATTTTTTTCGTTTCGAATAACTTGATTTCTGATTTTGAGAAAACCAAATGGAAATTAGTTTTAAAACTATGAGCTGAGATGTGAAAGATTTTGTTGAAGCAACAGCTATTTCTCTTCCAGCATTTAAATATACACCACAATCAACACTTCTTGAAATCATTGAATCAACTGCATTTATAACTCCAATCGTCCTTATTCCACGATTTGATTCTTTTATTATATGCAAGCATTTATAAAGATCTCTTGTTTCTCCAGATTGAGATAAAAATATGCACCCAATTCGACCACTTCTTGGAAGATCTTTCTTTTCAAACTCACCACCATCAAATACTTGCACTGTAATAAATCGACATAGTTCTTTGAATTGATAAGATGCAATCAAACCTGCATTATAAGAAGTACCACATCCTAACAATATAAGATGTTCTATTTCACATAACATCAACGTATGATTATCAAGTCCTCCTAAACATACTTTTGCTTCATTCAATATTCGACCTCCGAAATTTAAAGCTCTTTTTGAAGATACAACTTGTTCATAAATTTCTTTTTTTGTCCAGTAAGAATAATCTCCAAGACTATTCAAATTATCGCCATCAAGATCGATTTTATATTTCTTTGTTATTTTTTTTTGAAGATCAAAATTGATGCCATCTTCTGTTTTTGTAATTATACATAAATTATTATTATCTAGCACATAATAATCTTTGATTTCTCCATTAAAGCCTGTTTGTTCAGATGCAACGATAGCAAACGTTTTCGATAATCCAATAAGTAACGGAGATCCCTGTCTAATACAATATATACTATTAGGATCATCGATACATACAATTGCCAAGGCAAAGGTTCCTGATAAATGTTTTACACTGTTTAGTATCGCTTGTTTTATATTTTTTTTTTGGGAATATTTGTATGAAATCAAATTTACAATAATTTCAGTGTCAGTTTGAGATTTAAATTTATATCCAACTTTTTCCAATTTTGTTTTAAGTTGTTGATAATTTTCTATAATTCCATTATGAACTAATGAAAAATTATTATTCATATCTGTGTGAGGATGGGCATTTGTATCTGTTTTTGGACCATGGGTTGCCCATCGTGTATGACCTATTCCTACAGTGTTATGAATATGTCTTATTTTCAGTGTTTCCAATTTATCTACAGCACTCTTAGAATCATCAGATGCTATCTTTGTAGTTATAATTGTGCGAGTTGAATTATTTATTGTTGAAATACCCGCAGAATCATAACCCCGATTTTGTAACTGTTTTAATCCATTTATAATCTTTTCACAACAACAATTTCCAATAAATCCTAGTATTCCACACATTTTTATTTTAACGATACGATATCGATCTAAAAATTAATACGATGATAATAGATAGACCTAACTTGCTCCAAATTTTAAATTAGAATTACGACTTGAATTACGACTTGAATTACGACTTAAATAAAAAGTACATCTCTAATCATTTTACACACAATTTGAAAAGTTAAAATGTATCGTTCTTTTAAATGAAACATACGACGCTCTCTACACAAAACATATACACAACTACTATTCAATGGGAGAAATCAACCACAGATTTAGATTTTTTTCCTGTTGTATTATTTAATAATGGTATGATTAACGAAACTTTATATAAACAACTCAAACAAACTTTTCCAAACTTTAACGATTTTAAAATAAGTAATTGTGGACAAAAATACCGTAAGAATATTGAACTACGAACACGAGGAAACAAAAACCATATACACAATGTTAAAGTTGTTCGTTCCAAATATCCAGCATATTATAAATTATTTCAATATATTACTAGTGATGACTTTAAACAAGCACTTTTAAAACAATTTACGAGAGAGACGATGAAACATTATGGATTTAAAGGAGATTTAAAACATTGCGAGGCAGTGATGCAAATATGTGAAAGTACAGGAGGATATGAAAATCCATTCCATGTAGATAGTCGTAAACGGATTGTTCACGGATTATTATATTTTGGAAAAGAAAATATACAAAGTGGAGGAGAATTGTGCATTGCAAAACATAAACATTTAAACGGATTTGAGACATATCCACAATATCCACAATTAGATGATCTAGAACAAATTAAAGCTTTTCCACCAAATGACAATTTTGGATTATTTGTTCTTAGTGTTCCGAATAGTTATCACAAAGGAAATATTACAGTAGGAACTAGACAATTTATATATATTTCATTGGATTATACGGGAGGA
>JAJFKH010000009.1 GCA_021773305.1 Gammaproteobacteria bacterium
CGATCATCCTTTGTTCTCCAGTAGGTGTTCAAAAAGAACACTTACTAAATCACTTTTAAAGTGAATACGTCAATTTCCCTTGGTAGTTATGGTACGACAAAGTCGCTTGGTGTACACATAGCGCAGCAATTTAGAGCAAAAACCGTTCAAAAATTCTGAGGCTTTGAAAGAATCTTTCTACCACCGGGCGTTTGTTGATGTTCATCAGAGGATTGCTAATGTATTGGCATTGGATCCCTGATATACAGGCCGCAAGCGCTCCTGTGAGAAGCCTATCATCAATTAGCAATACCTTTTCAGCCTTTGAATGAGATAATTCGATAATCGTTTCAATGCCATTCGGGTAGGGTTTTTTTTTGCTGCCGCGAATAAATTGAATATGAGGAAAGTGTTTTGCAAAATAGCTTGCTCGAATCGGAGAAGGTTTGTTTGAGAGAATGAAGACGTGGTGTTGTCCAAATAAGTCTAAGGATTGCTGTAATAGATCCACTGTAGTGGTATCAGGCTCCTTTTCGCCGTGAGCGGCGAGCACTCCATCAAAGTCAAAAATAATGGTTTCAATGCCTTGTTCTTGCCATTTTTTTAATGAAATTTGGGTGGGGGCTACGGCGGGTTGCTGTTTAATTTTGCCAAGCTGCTGTCGATATTGAGGGGCTTTTAATACGGTATAAAGCAATCGTTTTAACATGTTCTCTCCTAATGAGTGGTTTCTAAGATTATAGCGCGCTGTGAGTGGTGCAGACAGTGACAAATTCTTTGCAGGCATTGGACAAGCTTCGTTGTTGGTGATGAATAATGCCTAAATTACGGTGTAATGGCTCCATTTGGATGGGTAGGATATGAAATGTTTCATCCAAAATAATTTTAGGTAATATACTCCATCCTAGCCCTAAGGAAACCAGCATTTTTAGCACAGTAAAATTAGCGGGACTGGTGATTTGGGGGGCAAGGTGAAATGAAAGTTGTTGCTGTTGAAAAAGAGTATCGATAATTTCTCGGGTCAGTGTTCCCTTATCCGGCAATAGTGCAGGATATTGGGTTATGGTTGCCAAATCGATATCTTTTGTTTGGGCTAATAGATGATTTTTACTGGTGACAAAAGCAAGCTCATCTTTCCATAGGGGAATAATATTGTGTTGATTATTTTTTGTGCGAGGCAACGTGGCGAGTACGAGATCTAATTTCCCATTATCCAATAGGTGGTAGGCATTAATTGAGCTACCAAAAAGCTCAATTGCAATTTCAACGGCCTGATGATTCGCTGTAAAATCTTGCATAATAGGGCGCAGATAACTTTCTGCAATATAACCGCTGACGCCCAGGCGAATTTCACCACTGATTTTTCCAGAGAGGTTCTGTATTAATTTCGTTGTGTCTTGGATTTCTGACAAAATATTTCTGGCTTTGGGTAATAGTTGCCTGGCAGCTTCCGTCATGATGACTTTGTTGCCGATTCTGTCGAATAACCGAGCTTCTAGAGAGGTTTCTAAATCGGCAATGCGGCGGCTAATGGTTGGTTGAGTCAGGAAAAGCTTTCGTGCAGCTTGTGAAAAAGAACCCTTATCTGCCACCGTTACGAAGGCGAGTAAGTTGGATAATTTTAAGTCAAGTATGCGGTTTTCATATGATGTATTATCGAAATTATTCATTTTCCATATCTCCTGGCCCAGTATAGGATAGATCCTATTCCGAGACAATGGGCTTACCCGTATGAAGACAATCACATTAACGCAGCTTAACAAGATGAAAGAGAATGGTGAAAAAATTGCCATGCTCACCGCCTATGATGCGAGTTTTAGCCGACTATTCAGTGAGGCTGGTGTGGATATCCAGCTTGTGGGAGATACCCTAGGCATGGTGGTGATGGGGTATGAGACCACAGTGCCGGTTGCTGTTGAAGATATTGTCCATCACACACGCTGTGTGATCCGAGGAAATCAGCGCAGCTTTATTATTACTGATTTACCTTTTATGGCCTACAGTAATATCGATCAAGCCATGGAAAATTCTAAAAAGCTTCTCCAGGCAGGCGCTCAGATGGTAAAACTCGAAGGTGGTCGTTGGACAGAAGATACTGTTTTTGCACTGCAACAACGAGGCGTCGGTGTGTGTTGTCATATCGGTTTGACGCCTCAATCCGTTCACTCTCTTGGTGGCTATAAAGTACAGGGGCGAGAAGCGGCTGCTGCAAGTGAATTGCTAGAGACAGCAAAATGCCTAGAACAAGCGGGAGCGAAATTGTTAGTATTAGAGTGTGTGCCTCACAGCTTAGGGGCTAAAATTACAGAACAGTTATCGATTCCAACCATCGGCATTGGCGCAGGCCCCAACTGTGATGGCCAGGTATTGGTGACTTATGATATGCTTGGGATCAGTACCCACCCTCCGCTTACTTTTGTCAGAGATTTTATGGAAGGTTGCACAGGCGGTATTATAGAGGCTGTTGCACAGTATGTGGCGGCAGTAAAAAATGGTAGTTTTCCAAATCTGAAGGAGAGTTTTGCATAATGAAAGTATTTCGTGAAATCCACCCTCTTCAGCGCTTTGTTCGATCTTGCAAACGTCAAGGGCTTGTGGGGCTTGTGACGACAATGGGTAATTTGCATCAGGGGCATATGGCCTTAATTGAGCAAGCAAAACAATTAGTGGATACAGTTATCGTGAGTATCTTCGTTAACCCACTTCAGTTCGCTCCCCATGAAGATTTTCAGAGTTATCCTCGAACAGAAGGTGCAGATAGAGAAAAGCTTTACGACGCGGGTGTCCAGGGCGTGTTTATTCCCACAGAGGAGACGCTTTTTCCCCAGGGGCAAGATAACCATACCCAGGTTATTGTACCACTTATATCCGATATGCTCTGTGGCGTGACAAGACCAGGTTTTTTTCAAGGGATTGCTACAATTTTAACGAAGCTTTTTAACATTGTGCAGCCAGACTATGTGGTTTATGGTGAAAAAGATTTTCAGCAGTTATGTATGGTTCAACAAATGGTACAGCAGTTGAGTTTTCCAATCGGAGTGTTAGGTGTTCCTACTCTGCGTGAAAGTGATGGCTTGGCATACAGTTCGAGAAATCAATACTTATCAGATCCAGAGCGAGCATTGGCACCTAGGTTATATGAGCATTTACAAGACCTCGTCGATAGCTTCAAACAAGCACCCGATAATTTTTGTGAGGGAATTAAACAAACAACCCAAGCATTGACTCAGTTAGGCTTTGACGTTGATTACCTTGAATTACGTCATAGCGAAAATTTAGCAATCCCTCAACCTGAAGATAAAGAATTGAGACTGCTAGCCGCCGCCAACTTGGGTCACACACGTTTAATTGATAACGTACCATTGATTCGATGAAATCTTCCTTGCCGAGTTTAACTATCATTGGTGCAGGAAAAGCAGGTAAAGCATTGGGGCGCTGTTTTGTAGAGCATGGCGTTTTCCAAATAAAGCAAATGCTTAATACTTGTGACTCTTCAGCTAAACTTGCGAGAGATTTCATTGGGCAAGGCGAGGCGATTAGATCACGTCAGGAGTTGCAACCAGCAGATGTTTATTTACTGGGGGTGCCGGATGATAAAATTAAACCTTTATGCCAAAAATTATTAGGCAAAATTGCACCTAATGCTATTGTTTTTCATTTAAGTGGCCCTTTGCTTGCAGAAGAAATGGAGATTTTATCAACACAGCAACAAAACAAGCTGGTGAGTGCACATGTGGCCTGTAGCTTTGCTGGGGATTACCGAGATCTGAAAGGTGTTTACTGTACCCTCCAAGGCCATAAAGATGCCTGTGAAATGCTATCGAATCAATTTCAAAGGTGCGGGTTGAAAGTTGTTACCGTGGCCAAAGAAGCAAAAATCCTCTACCATGGGTTTTTAGTGATAGCGTGTAATTATCTTGTGGGGCTTTTCCATGGTAGCCAAAAAGGATTAGAAGCCCTGGGGATAGGATCTCAACAAGCATTTGAATTATTAGGCTCCTTGGTGCAGGGGGCCTGTGACAACATCAAAGCTCAAGGCCCCACCCAAGCGCTCACAGGCCCCATTGAACGAGGAGATATCGGTGTTGTTTCTGAACAATATAAGGCCATGTTAGACTATGACTTACAAATGGCTGAAATCTATCGTATGCTAGGCCAATATACGCTTCAAGTTGCCAAAGAAAAGGGGAGCTTGGAGCCAACACAGACGCAGATGTTTGAGACACTATTTAGGAGTATTAATCATGAGCCAGATTGAAACAGCCAGTACGGTGAGCTTACATTTTTCCATTTATTTAGATGATGGCTCTGTGGCAGACTCTACGCGAGTCAATGATAAGCCAGGTGTGGTGACCCTTGGGGATGGTACGTTGCCTAAAGCTTTTGAAGATCAACTACAAGGGCTATCTGTAGGGGGAAAAAAGCGTTTTACATTGGAAGCAAAGGATGCCTTTGGTGAGTCAAATCCTGAGCAAATCCGTGAATTGCCTTTAAGCCGATTTCCCGAAAAAATGACTCCTCAAGCGGGTTTGATCGTGGAGTTTACATTACCCAACGGAGATAATATCCCCGGGCTGATTAAGCAAGTTGAAGAAGAGCATGCAACGGTGGATTTTAATCACCTATTAGCAGGTAAACGCTGCACCTTTGAGGTTGAGGTTTTAGAGATCGAGTAGGATTACGGCGCAGGTGATAAGCTATAACTTTCACTCTCCCTGCGCTTTAGAATAACCCGGTTTGCCATCGAAGCTGTATAGATTTTCGATTTTGATAAATTCAACATTTCCTTGGGTGAGGCTATCTAACAAGGCAATAATAGCTTGGTGACTGGCTTTGCCATCTTTACCTTTAAATCGACAACGCAGATGATCCGCGCAGAATGTTTCTGGTTGTCCTTCAGGCCATACTTTAGCGCCTCGACTGGTGATAATACTTAAGTCAAAACACTCCGTATTGGCTTTTTGAATTTTTCCAGCTAGTTTTTCAATGTCGCCTGGTTCCCAATAAATAAAAACATCGACGCCCTCAAGAGACCGCTTTGCAGAAAAGGGTTTACGAACATAACGTAGATCCATTTTATGTTGCTGCTCATCATCTTTATAATGTACAGGATGAAAGCGAGAAGGTTGCTCGCCCAGTCGCTTTATCACTGCATCAGAAAAACCGTCTGTACCGACTTTTTCATGGCTTAAGTCAGGGGTGTAAATGTCACCGGTATGAATGCCGTCTTCGATGGTTTTTAACCATGCGTTGTGAATGGTGGTGGCAATAGCAGGTTGATTGATATGTACCAACATCATGATGCCTCCCAGCAGCAATCCAGAAGGATTAGCAATGCCTTGACCGGCAATATCGGGGGCTGAACCATGGATGGCTTCGAACATGGCGCAGTGTTCACCAATATTTGCTGATCCACCAAGCCCGACTGATCCGGTGATTTCTGCTGCTACATCTGAAATGATATCTCCATATAAATTGCTGGTGACAATCACGTCAAATAATTCAGGTTTGTTAGCAAGTTTCGCTGTTGCGATATCAATGATCCAATGATCATTTTGAATGTCAGGATATTCTGGTGCGATTTCATCAAAAATTTGATGGAACAATCCATCACTGAGTTTCATGATAT
>JAJFKH010000081.1 GCA_021773305.1 Gammaproteobacteria bacterium
AACTTTTGATGAATTTAAGCAGGCTTGCGGAGATTTTTTCATGGGATTGCCTGATCAGCAAGAAAAGCTTCATACTCTCTTCACAGAGAAATTTGAAACTTTACCAATTTAGTTGTCCCAATTTCAACTGGAAATGCTATAAACGTCATATGTCACTCGCCATCGTCTACAGCCGCGGGCAGCTGGGTGTTCACGCGCCCCTTGTTACCGTAGAAGTTCATATCTCCAATGGCCTACCACGCTTTAATATGGTCGGGCTACCCGAGACTGTGGTAAAAGAAAGCAAAGATCGGGTTCGCAGTGCTATCATCAATGCGAATTTTAAAATGCCTGGAAAACGGATCACGGTGAACCTTGCACCAGCTGACTTGCCAAAAGAAGGAGGCCGTTTTGATTTAGCCATTGCTATTGGGATCTTGGCCGCATCAAAACAAATTGAGCGCGCTCACTTAAGTGAATATGAACTCTTTGGAGAACTTGCTTTAACCGGCGAACTACGACCTATACGGGGAGTTTTGCCCATCGCTCTAGGCTGCAAGCACAGTGGCCGATCGTTGATTGTGCCGGAGAACAATGCCGATGAAGCGGCTTTAGCTGAAAAACTGACCGTTTATGGAACAAAGCACTTGCTTGAAGTCGTGCAACAACTACAACGTAATGATTATTTAACACCTCACCGGCAAAAAGCCCCTCCTAAACCCACTCCCCAGCCAGATTTGTCTGAAGTCTATGGCCAACTACAAGCCAAACGTGCCTTAGAGATTGCCGCTGCAGGAAGCCATAGCATACTTTTTATGGGGCCTCCTGGCACCGGTAAAACCATGTTAGCCAGTCGGTTACCAAGCATCTTACCACCGATGAGTGTTGATGAAAGCTTAGAGGTTGCAGCCATTCACTCCATTAGCCACCAGCAATTTTCTCTACACAACTGGCAACAGCGTCCCTTTCGCAATCCCCACCACAGCGCTTCCAGCGTTGCCCTGGTGGGCGGCGGCAGCCCTCCGAAGCCTGGTGAAATTTCTCTCGCTCACCATGGCGCACTGTTTTTAGATGAATTACCTGAATTTAGCAAAAAAGTGCTGGAGACCCTTCGAGAACCCCTCGAATCCGGAGAAATCACTATTTCACGAGCAGCCATTCAGGCAAAATATCCCGCACAATTTCAATTGATCGCCGCCATGAACCCTTGCCCCTGCGGCCAACTGGGAAATCCCCTATCAGAATGTCACTGCACACCCCAACAAATACAGCGCTATCAAAATAGACTGTCCGGCCCCCTACTGGATAGAATTGATATGCATGTGCAAGTCCCTGTGCTGCCCAAACAAGAGCTGTTAGATACAGAGAAAAAGCAAATCTCCAGCGCCGAAGTTAGACTCCGGGTTGAGAGAGCAAGAGAAATTCAAATGAGCCGCTGTAAAAAATTAAACAGCCGATTAGGCAATAGCGATATTAAACAATATTGCCACTTAGATGAAAATAATAAAAATTTACTGTTAGCTTCTGTAGAAAAAATGCAACTTTCTGCCAGAGGTGTTCACAGGATCTTAAAACTCTCCCGAACCATCGCCGATTTAGCCGACGATGATCAGCTCAAAGAAGAGCATTTACTCGAAGCCATCAGCTATCGACATTTAGAAAATTCCACCCAGGCAATACAAGCAATGGGAGCGTTTTAATATTCACCTAGATCATACTCACCCGAACATCTTGAGCTGGTGCTGGAAACTCTGCGCGCAGTGCATGACATAATAGCGGAACGGTTTGTTTACCGTGCCAACGGCAATTATGCCGAATACCGTTGTCTTTTTTTGGCAAGTTTTCAAAACACGCTGCCTGCTTGGCTTTTAATCCCTCTTCGCCGTTATAAATATGCCAAGCCACCAGCGCTTTGAATGAATGCTCAGACCAACTTCCATTACGGGTATTAAAGAGCGTACAAAGCTCTTCTGCCAAGTCAGATACACTCAGGTTTTTCCATTCTTTCACCTGAGCGTTGATTTCATTTTTCCGCTTGGTGGAAGAACGACTTTTTTCTTGATACTCTTTCACCGCAGCCTTGACACAACCCATCAGTGTCCAGCGAGCAGATTCAGGCTTAGCCCAGAATAAAAGTTTTTTATCCAGTTTAGAGCGGTTGTCTCGATAGGCCCGATAACCTTCAGATTGTTTGATATCCGTCTTTATCTCGGTCTGTATAATAGCTTGGGTTGCCGAGGTTAATAAGACATTATCTATGCTATCTTTGATAATTTCCCAAGCAGGAGCATTAGGATGGTTTTGCATCTCCTCATGGTACTGGTCTTTGACCACGTTTTGAATCTCGCCCCAAACACAACCGATGCCTTGGTTTTTAATCGCAAAAAGTAATTGATTCACCGCTTCAAATTCATTTTCGGTTTGAGGTTGAGCCAATTTCCTCACATGGGTGAGGACAACTTCATTGATAATCTGCCTGGCAAGATGAGTCCTTTGCATACTTTCAAGCAGTTTATCTAAATGAGCCGATTGATAAAATCGTAAGAAATGATTAGCAATCAGCTCATCACTACTCAGCAGCTTATCTATCTCCGGAAAAAAAGCTTCGGCTCTTTTCTCGCCATAATGGGCTATAAAGGTTCCTTTAATAGCGTCACGTTGCATATCAGTGAGTGCTAACTTTTCAATTTCATGAGGTAGTTGGGAGTCAGGATCACAAAAATAATCACTCACAATATCTTGTAAACCCTGGAGGTCTTCCAAGACGTCATCATTTAACACCCTTGCATAATGCTCATGAATAGCATTCTTAATAAATTGTTGGGTAACAGCTTTATCTAAAATCACATAACACGGATGATGCAACAACGATTGGAATAAACGCGTTTTGACACCACTGTAGCAAGAAGGTTTATCCCCTTCTAAATCATCGTATTCCTCTTCGATGGAATTACCATCCTCATCCATCAAAAAACGAGTTGTATCCCAGTTATGCCCTCGATTAAGCAAAGCTATCTGACGAACAAATAAATTCACTCGGTCAGCAACCGTAACATTGGCTTCTCGGGGAAGCTGATTCTCATCATTAGCTGCCACCCAGAAGTACGCAATGAGAGGTTGATATTCATCAAAGGTAGACCAGCGTCCATCCCTATTACTATTCACATAATTTGCGTTATCTGACATCCAACGATTCGGCTTGGAGAAGTAACGATAGGCTGTATGATTGTTGTTTTTATAATAAATTTCTAAAATATCTTGTTGTTGTTCTGACGTAACTTGATGCTCTTTGAGAAACACTTGCAGCTCACTCCACTTAAAGGGTAGTAAGTAACTTGCGTTGCCCAATATGACTGTCCGGCTGGCCTCATCGGCGAGGTATTTTTCTTTGAGTGTTTGCTTTAACGATTTAACAACCTTCGGTGCTCCGCCTTGAGCTTTAACGGTTTTCTTGTAAGCACGCTCAATCTGCGCCACACTCTCTTGCTCTTGAGGGGTTAATGCTCGCATGGAGGATTCGCGATTTTGCGCCACTTCTCGTAAATCGTAAGCCGCTTCTCCTTGGTAATAATTATTTGCCTCAGCAGCCTCTCGGATCTCTGGAATATCCAACAAGCGTGCGACAATAACCTCATGACCCACACTTTGAGCTAAGCGTAAGAATTCATTAGTTTGTGATACAGCGATTATACGGTTTGTCTCATCGCCTAGAGCCCACCACTCTTGTCGTCCAGAGATCACATGGCTTGTCGCATTGGTAATGACTAGCGCTTTAATGCTGGGAATATTGAGTAGTCGGTTAATATTACCCAGCACATCCACGTTACTGGCTAGCTGGCTCAATACATTGATTTGACTACAACGAATCAAATGCCGAAGTACGTAATATCCCTTCAAAGATTGCTCAATATCAGGATTTTCGGCTTCATCCAGAGGGAAATCAAATACACCACTGGGATTATTCTGATAAAACTCATCCATAATGACAGTAAGATGCTTTAAATAGCCTTGAGTGTCTTTGTCTATGATATTTCCATATTCTTGTTGGTCGACTTCCAAGTAACTGTAGCTTTGTGCATCAATGATAATATCCGCTCGGGATAGTAGAAAATTGATAGTATCTTGGCACTGCTGAAAACAAGCAACATAAAGAGCTGTCTCATGATTGTTTACCTGATTAACATTAATATCTTGATGGTTTAACAGTTGCTCAACCACTTTCGTATAACCATAACGGCAAGCCCTCTGAAGCGCTGTTTCTCGAGTGTCAGCTACCTGATTAACCTTAATATTGTCGCAATTTAATAATAATTCAACAATTTTTGTATGACCAGATCCACAAGCCCTGTGAAGTGGTGTCATTTTATATTCACCCACTTGATTAATATCAATATCTTTATTTTTCAATAGCAGCCTAACAACATCTCTATGCCCGTATGTACAAGCAAAATGTAAAGTACTATCTCCGCTGTGACTCCGCAAATCCCAATTGATATCATTGAAATGATTTTTCAAGAGTTTTTTAATTTCTTTAAATTCAGAATCTCGACTTCCCATGCAAAAGATATCAAGCTCATTCAGTATATCAAACAATTTTCCCTCGTATTTATTCATAACGAGCAGTCCTCTTTATTATTGTGCTAAATTCAATTGGGCTATAAAAGAGGCATTATAACACATTCAAAGACGGAATAAAAGCATAAAAAAACTACCTAACTTACTAAATTTTATTGATTCTTTAGCTCCGCTGTAACTGAAATGCTCTCAGGCACGCAAAGAATTGCGCTCAGACGCACCAAACAACGAGAGTGATTTAAGCTTTTCACAGCACTCTATAATCAACGTTTTTTTTGCAGAATATTTTCGCCACGTCATAGTGATATTGCGGTAAGGTCTCGTGCCGTTAATGTTTTTTATGATACATGTAGATTGCGACATGTTGTTTTTTAGTAGTGATACAGGCAACAAGCTAATACCTGCACCGAAGCCAACCATGTCCTGTAAGGTATCAACGGTTTGACTACAATAATCAAAAGATACTTGTGCAGGATTATCTTTAAAAAAATCAAGAACCCTCGCAGAAAGTTCAGTTTCTCCTGTTTGCAACAGTATTTTTTCATTATTAAAGTCTGTCTGGCTTAATTCACCTTTATATTTTAAAACATGATCCCCAGGCAAAATCACTTTGAAAGGTTCTTTGGATAGGGTTTCCACTGCGAGCTTTTCATCATTTGCTCCAAGAGAGCCGATGGCAATATCAACCTTGCCTTCTTGCAATTGTTGTAAAATTGTTTCGTTGCTCCCCTCAAACCATTTTATTTGAGCTTTAGGCAAAAATGATCGCAATTCATTCATAGACTCATGGATAAAAGTCGAGCCTAAGGTTGGAATAGTTCCGATGTGAATCGTCATTGAATCCGGCGCTTGCGCCTGCTTTGCCAAATCTTGAATGTGCTGCACATCCCGCAAAACAAATTTTGCCTGCTGTACGATCTCTTCTCCAATCGTGGTAAGCATGACTTGGCGTTGTGTACGTTCTACTAACTGAATACCAAGGCAGGTTTCCAGTTTTTTTAATTGGGCACTAAGGGTAGGTTGACTGACAAAACAAGATTGAGCGGCTCGACCGAAATGTTTATATTCGGCCACAGCGACCAGATAATGTAAATCTCGAAAATTCATATGGATCCTATGACTCGGAAATCTATTATTTTTATCGTCGAATTAAGATAAAACTTTAATCAATCCTTAAACATATAAAGTAGGATCTTCAATCCCCGCTTTTAAAAAACCTTCACGGCGGTGAAAACAACTATCACAATGACCGCAGGCACGCCCTTTTGCATCCGCCTGATAGCACGTGACGGTTTGACTGTAATCAACATTCAAATTTGTGCCTAGCTTAATAATATCAACTTTTGATAATGCAACCAGCGGCGCATGGATCGTCACACCATTACCTTCCATACCTGCCTTGGTCGCTAAATTTGCCATGGCTTCAAACGCGGCAATATAATCTGGGCGACAATCTGGATAACCCGAGTAATCCACCGCATTGGCACCATAAAAAATATCATGAACTTCAAGCACCTCAGCCCATCCCAATGCAACAGATAAGAAAATCGTATTCCGCGCAGGCACATAGGTAACAGGGATCGAAGTATCCGCAGAGTAATCCGGCACCGCAATATCCGTATCTGTCAGCGCAGAGCCTCCCATGGTACCCAAGGAAAAAGGCACAACAATATGTTTTAACACATTAAATTTTTTGGCAATTCGCTTTGCTGCGGCTAATTCCGCAACATTTCGCTGCTCGTAATCAAAGCTGATCGCGATAATATCAAAACCTTGATCCTTAACATAAGCCATCACGGTGGTGGAATCTAATCCGCCAGAAAGTAAAATTATTACTTTTTTCATGAGGTTACCCATCCAATCCAAAAATACTGCGAAGCCCGCGCCTAAGCCGACTATAATGTAAGGAGACAACTATATTATATAGAGCAATGGATGTGGATCAATCGCCTATTGAAAGAACATTAAACTTATTAGTCCTGGCTGATTGCCCCGAGGATGGCCAAGTCATTGTTGAGATGCTTAGCCAGCAAGGCCGCACATTTTGTGAGACTGAACTGCGTTTCGATACCAATCTACATAACATCGAGCCAGCACGCTACGATGCTATCATTGCAAAACTCGCGACTCATCCGCCCTCCTTTTCTAATGCACTACAACAAACAGCTATCATTGGTGTGGTGGAAGATGAAAAAACGTTTAAAAAAAATGGCGGGGGCATTAGTGAAATTATTGATAAAGATCACCTCACTCCGTGGAATTTGAAAAAAGCTATCCAATATGCCATTGAGCGTCGTAAATTACTCAAAACCATCTATTCTCAAGAAGCAGCCCTTTCTCATATTATCCAGCATGATACATTAACCCGTCTGCCTAACCGGGTTGGATTTTTAGCACGTTTAAAGCGTGCTGTTGCAAGGGCAGAACGTTACGGAAGATCCATGGGGCTATTGTGTATTGATGTAGATAACTTCAAAACCATTAATGACTCCTTAGGCCATGAAGTCGGCGATGAAGTCTTACAAATTGTCGCCACGCGTCTCATCGATGCAATTAGAGAAAATGACAGTGCCGTGCGCCTAGGAGGAGATGAATTTGCTATCATACTCGATGAAATTGATGAAAGCATTGGAGCTGGTGTCGCTGCCGAACGCATCATGGAAGCCATACAGACACCTTTAGAAATTGAGCAGCATAAAATATTTCTCACTCTGAGTATCGGCATTGCAACCTACCCGGACAATGGACACACAGAGATTGAACTGACACAGAATGCCGACCTTGCTCTTTATCAAGCAAAAGAAACCGGGCGTAGCTTATATCGATTTCACTCCCAAGACATGAACACCAAGTTAACCGCTTACTTGGATATCAAAAATGCACTCTATGACGCCTTAGAAAAAGAAGAACTTTTTGTCCATTACCAACCAAAATTCAACTTAGTCAATAACAAGATTGTTGGCCTTGAAGCATTGCTCCGCTGGCAACGAGATAAACATGGATTAACTGCGCCGGGAGATTTCATTCCCGTTGCAGAAAAAGTTGGATTAATTCTTCCGATTGGTTACTGGCTCATTGATAGCATTTGTCAAGACATTAAGCATTGGGATAATTTAGGAATGGCAACACCTGTTGCGATTAACTTATCTGCAAGGCAATTGCTCGACAAAAACTTTATCTCTACTGTAAAAGGCATTCTAGAAAAATATAACACCGAACCTAAATTTATCGAATTTGAGTTAACCGAATCTGTCGTGATGAGCGATCCTATAAAATCCTTGAGCATCTTGCAGCAACTTGAAGCAATGGGATTAGGCTTAGCCATTGATGATTTTGGAACGGGTTATTCATCGCTCAATTATCTCAAATTATTGCCGGTCAATACATTAAAAATCGATCGCTCGTTTGTACGAGATATTTGTGATAACGACAATGATAAAATCATTGTGAAGTCCATTATTCATTTGGGTAAATCCCTCAATATCCAAGTGGTAGCAGAAGGTATCGAAAATCAAGAGCAGCTAGATATTCTCAATAATCTTGATTGTAAAGAAGGTCAAGGTTTTTTCCTTTGTCGTCCTAACAACCTCGAAACCATCACTGAATATATGAGAAAAAGCTCACAGAGTGCTTTGTAAAAGGCTTTTTTTCAACAAAAATCACATAACTAAGCATTTTTTATCAGGCTGATTTAAATCGTCATCAGACGGCGCTTGATTTGAAGACAATAATCCTTGCAGCCTCCTAGAAAGCGTATAGGAAAACGATATACGCTTTGCTGCCAATGGATGCCCAAGCTCCGCTGCTTTCTGGTAAAAGCCTTGGGCGCGGCTCCTATTGTGCTCTCCCAGATCACCTATCTCACAGAGCAACCCGATCGCATAAAGACTTGCTGGGTGTTTTTCCTCTGCGGCCAACTTATAGTGATCTCGCGCTTTCAATACGTTTCTTTGTACACCCAAGCCTTTTTCATGAAAATATCCCAAGCGATACTCTGCATCAATATAGTTCTTTCTATCTTCCAACTCAATATTAAGTGGATGATCGATATAGGCCACTGCAAAATTACTTTTATTAGAAAATGTAGGGACAGTTGCTTGAGAAAGATGAGAGGGTAAAAGGTTTTCTTTATACTGAATAGTATATTCTTGTAATAACGCTATAATTTTTTCATATTCACTATTTTTCTTTATCAAAAGACAAGCAAGGCGGTATTTAGCAAAATAATAAACCGACTCTATTGATTGATATAGTTGCTCCGCACGAGAAACATCTCGCCACTCATCTTGACCTTTCTCAAGTATCATTGCCAAAAAATAAGTAGCCATGCAATTCTTATCTAGCGCGGCTATTTCCAAGATATTTTTAATATCAGATAAATGAATATTTAATTGTTCATGTGTGTCTAATAAATTGACAACTTTTGCCATAGAATAAATATGACCTAGTTGTGCCGCAGCTAAATATAAAGAAAAGTATTTTTCAAGATTAAAAGAGTGAGATTTCTCTACGGCATGAGCAAAACAATAGAGCCTATCTCCTGTAGTAAATAATGATGAACTACACTCAAAATAATGAATTGCCACAGAATATGACCCTTGACGATATTGGTGAAATCCATACCAAAAACAAGCCGCTGTATGTGCCGTTGGTTGATCAGCCGCTAACTTTAAAAAAAACATAATCGTATCGTCATCGCGATCATGATAATCGTTAACAATTAACCAGTCAGCAAATTCCATTTGAGCTTCTTTATGCCCAGAATTGACAACCACCTTAAAATGTTTGATCATTTGGATCCTATCTTTTTTAACGCCAATGCCATCGCGATAACAGCGCGCCAGAATGAAGTCTGCCAACACATTGTTATTTTCACTCGATTTTTTATACCATTTAACCGCAGAAGCGTAGCTTTCCTGACTATAAAGCGCACAAGCCAATGGATAATAAGCGGGCGCATGGTCTGCATTTGCAGCGAGATGATACCATTTTATTGCTTCTGATACATTAGACTGTATGTTTTTAGAGCCATTATAAAATAGTGTAGCCAACTGAAACTGTGATTTTGCATTGTTATTTTCAGCTGCTAACTTCAGATAAGAAAAAGCTTGTGAAGCGTTGGCTTTTACACCATATCCTGTTTGGTAACAAATACTAAGTTCAAAATAAGCATCACTATGGCCCTCTTCTGCTGCTAACTTGAAAAAATAAAATATTGCTTTTTTAGGATCCACGTAGTCACTAGCATGATTCTTGTAATATTTAGCAACCATGAAAGCCGCAGGGCCGTGTCGCTGCTCAGTCGCTAAAAGTAACCACTTCAAACCAAGTTGAGGATTACGATCGGAATTTCTCTTTTTAGATAAATACAGACAACCTAAACGATACTGTGCCTCTGGGTGCTGTTGCTCAGCTGCACGCTGTAAATATTGTCGTGACTGATAATTTTTTTGACGGAGAAGTAGTAAACCACTGAGTTGATACAAGCTCTCTGTGTGAGCTTGTTTAGCTGCCTCAGCATACCACTTTAATGCTAGCTCAATATTTTTCTCACCACCTATTCCTGTTTGACACATCATTGCGAAGTAATATTGTGCTTGCTGATCCCCTTTTCTCGACAATCCTAAAAATTGCTGTCTTGCCGCTTTCATATTTTGTTTACGACCAACCCCATTTAATAAACTTCGTGCAATTTCCAGCTGTTTATTTGGTTCATTCAAAATACTCGATTTATTAGATAATCGATTAAGTAAATCGTCCTCTGAATATAATTGATGTCGCAATCTTGCATCTTCTATTAAATTTCCAATATCATGTGTTACCAGCTTGTTTGCATTTCCTAACATAATTAGACAATGTTTTGCTCGTGTAATCGCAACATTTAATCTTCTAAAATCTTCAAGGAATGCTGTCACATGACTCCTAACAAGAGATAAAATCATAATAGGACGTTCATCCCCTTGAAAAGCATCAACTGTATTAACATCAACTTTATCTGATAGCTTTAGTTGAGACAAGCGTATCAGTATTAAATGTTTCTGCGCAACATAAGGTGTGATAATCCCAATAGATTCCTTTACACCAGAGTTACGCAAATGACGAACAACCTTTACAACATATTCTGCTTCTTTTTTATTGAAGACACTGCTACTATTTTTTTCTACTTCAGCTTTCCCTGAAATATTATAAAAAGCATAAGGTTCACTCGCCAAACCATGTTGGCTTAAAGGTTTCATTGGCAGAATATCAGGCCCCGTCACTAACCTTCCATCATAATACTGTGCAGATGGCCACTGACAAATCCAAGGGTGCATTCGATATTGTGTTGTTAGCATTAAGTGTGGCAAACGACATTCTTTAATTAAACGCCACATCATAGACCACTCATAATGCTTAGATTGCCGATGTGATTGCCCGTGTGAAGGATTCAATAACTTCGAAATGACAGTGCCTGGCAGCTGCTGCGGATCACCCACTAATAAAATTTTATTTGGCTCACATTGCATAGGAATCAATGTTGCAGCTTCAACAGATTGAGCCGCCTCATCAATAAGTAAAACATCAACCGGTTCCATCTGAAGAACGCAGCGACGACCACAGCTCACTAAGGTGGCAAAAATTATCGTTGCAGTATCTAATAAATGTAACTCTATATCTGATTTTTTTTCAGACCTCCAACTGTCTAGTAATATTTCAATAGAAGTTATAAAACTCCCTAGATGGTTGCCCTCTAATAAGCCATATAACTCTTGAAAAACATCACTCGAACAAAAACTGTAGGAACTTCTATTTTTATGTAAAAAATTAAATCTAGCCAATTGCTGTTCTATAAAAACTGTTTTTTCTTTTAGCTTTTTAACCGTATCTGTCAAATTTTTCCAACGGAAATTTTTCTTTGTCACTTCATTTAATATTTTATTAACCGCATCTACCATAAATAAAAAAGCATCTTCTATTATGCCATACCATGAATTTAAAGAAAGATGCTTTAGATTTTCTGGTATTTTTTTTTCGACTCCAATAAGAATCATTGGCACGTCAGGAAGCAAATGCATGGTTTTCTCAGCTAAGACCTGCACCCCTTTATTTGAATGTGCACTCACTAATGTTCTTTTGTTGCTCCGGTCTAACTCTTTTAATAATCTTGCAACCGTGGTTGTTTTTCCTGTCCCAGGGGGGCCTTGTAAAAGGGTGGTTGAATGTTTTGGTGCTTGCAAAAAAGATTTAATAGCTCTTGACTGTGAAAGATTCAAGCCAGAAAATGTTATATTAGAAAAAGAAGGTGAAAAATCAAGTTCTGCTTGACTAATATTTTTTAAACAGGGAAGATTCACTGCGGACATACAAGCGTCATAGATCCGCTGTTCACTAATCACCGAACCTAGATAATAAGCCTTCCAACGATGATCTTTTTGAAAACACTCTTGTGCATTATAAAAAGCATCTGTTGTGGATATAATTTTTACATAAGTCTGTTCCTGCTCTGGTTTCTCACTGGCAAGCCCTAGCCATCGAATAGAAAATCGACTATCCTGAGAATATAACATCAATACATTCATGGCAAAGCCATGTTCAATCTTTTTCGGGATAACACCCTTAAAACTCAAGCCAAGTGGATTGCCTTCATTTCTGGGCAACTTAGCATTTCTTAGCAACTGAAGATTAAAAGGTTTAGCTTCAACTGGCAAACTCTTCTGACAGTTTTTTTTCTTAGCTTTCGGCTGCGATTGCCGTATTTTTAGTAAACTATCTTGAATCGTCGCACGTGCTTCTTCAATGACAAAAGGTTTAAAATTATCGTAGTACTCATCAAGATTGTCGGCCACTAATGGTAAGGGAGATTGTTCTTGTGCTTCAATGAGTGGCTGAGAAATGTCATCCCAAGTCCAATTCAATACTATTTTAGTAAAATCATATTCACTGGGAACTTGAGATGAATATCCTGTTCGATTTCGAGATGACGAGTGCATTAATTATTTCCTTATTGAATACCACGCCATACTTGACGGGAAAGTCGGGAAGCGACACCTTCGCTTCCCAATATCAATCACGAAAACTTATTGGCAGGACGCCACCATAAATTTAACTGCCGCTTGAATATCTTCATCGCTACAGGTCATGCAAGTGCCTTTTTGTGGCATGGCATTAAAACCCTGTATGGCATGGGAAACTAAGGTTTCATAACCCTTATCAATACGAGGCTGCCAAGCTGCTTTATCTCCAAGCTTTGGTGCACCAGCAATCCCACTGCCATGACAAGCACTGCATCGCGTCTGATAAATTTGCTCACCTAATTCTGCCACGGTCAGAGGTTTTGCTTCTTTTGCTCCTACAGCAGCTTTGGGCTGATCCACAAGCATCGGCTGAACGTTATCGCCATCAGCAATACGTACCTGGCCGACTGGTTTTATATTAACCAGAGCGTCTTTGGAAACCCCTCCTGTTGACGCTCCAGCAGCAGAAGCCACAACCAAACCTAAGAACAAAATGAATTGCTTCATAACCACTCCTATTAAAATTGCAGATAGTTTGCCACAAAATTTGCAGATCGCCCAGAAAAGATTAAGATTAGAGGTAGATAACCCTTGGAATCAATGACCTATGTCTCATCACCATCATCACGATCACGTTGACCCTCAGCAATTTAACAAAGCGTTCGCTTGGGCTATTTTCCTGAACTTAGCCTTCACCCTGCTCGAAGCGGTTTACGCGATTCTCGCCAATTCCATGAGCTTACTAGCAGATGCTGGGCATAACTTAGGGGATGTCCTGGGGCTACTATTAGCTTGGGGGGCCAATTGGCTCTTGATGAAACCTTCTACCGAGCGCTACAGCTATGGCTATCGTCGCACGAGCATTATTGCCAGTATAATCAATGCGTTATTGCTAGTTGCCACCTCTGCAATTATCGCCTATGAATCCATTATCAAGCTTATTCACCCGGAACAAGTCGAAGAACTCATTGTCATCGTTGTCGCTTTTATCGGTATTTTGATCAATGGCGGAACCGCGCTGCTGTTTATGCGAGGCAGTAAAGGAGATTTAAACATTAAAGGGGCTTTTTTACATCTCGCCGCAGATGCTCTTATTTCTGTGGGCGTGGTAATCGCCGCTACTATCATTTACTTCACCGGCTGGGTGGCTCTAGATCCCATTATTGGTCTACTTATTGTGGTAGTGATCCTCCTCGGTACCTGGGGATTGCTACGCGATTCTGTGATTTTATTGTTGGATGCGGTACCTCACAGTATCCAAAGCCAAGATGTCAGAAAATTTTTGCTTAATTTACAAGGTGTTACAGATATTCACGACCTCCATATATGGGGTCTTAGCACCAAGGAAATCGCCCTGACTGCTCACCTTGTGATGCCGGATGACGATCTCAAGGATAAAGATCACTCTGACATACAGCATGCACTAAAAGATAAATTTAATATCGATCATGTCACCATACAGGTAGAAAAAGGCCAAACCGAGCATCCCTGCCATTTGGATAATATTTGTTAAACTATTTTACTTTGCGCGCTCGCGTTAATATTCCATTAATCTTCCTTTGATAGAATGAATTTATGTAAAAAAAAGATGATTTATCTGGAAACAAGTTGTTCATTATGATAGACTTAACCGATAAATTAGATACAACAGGTCAAAAAGCGAGGTAAGAAGATGTCATTTACCCCAGAAAAGTTAACAAAATTATCGACTAATCAACGAGTTGAAGAACTTAGCACCTTTGCGCGCACTCAAATCAGCAAGCTATCTTTAGAGGAAGTTGAATCTACTGAAAACAACTGTTCTGCGGCAAAAGAGCACATTTTGAGTAGCAAGGCTCAGTTTTCAGGTATGCCAGAGAAAGAATCTCCTGTGGTACTCAACAATCCTGAAGCAACAAAAGAGCTGGTTCAAAAACGACCTGAGCTTAATTTGTCTAATAAACTCACTCACCAGAAGCAGAATACTGCAACTCCAGCACCGTCTGCGGCTCCAACACCCAGGCCTTACTAATCCCAAATAAAAAGGCCCAGTTCTTCTGGGCCTAGCTGTTCTGCTAATAACATGCACCATTCTCTCTGATCCCACGAACAAGTCCTGAGCGATCATCACGAATATCAGCGTTTATTCCTGGATGCTGCGACTCGTTCCTGAGAGTTCGTCACGAATATCACTGTTTATTCTTGGATGCTGCGGACGAGCCGCAGCACGTAGGCGGTAGGGGGAAAAGCTTAAGATAGATCTGCAAAAATCGCCTCTACTTAAAGACAAAAAGCCCACTGGACGGGTAAAACCTAGCTGCTCACTCAATTTGGTCAGGAATATTTTCAAAATCATCAACTTTGAAAAACAGATTGCTTTACAAACATTATTTGATGCTGATTTATCCCCTCAACAGATCATTGAAGACTTGTGCTTTCACCTTCAAACTACAATCGATATCCATAATGATTTAGTTATTTTTGATGAAATACAGGCTTGCTCAAATGCATTGACCAGTCTTAAATATTTTTGTGAAGATATGCCCGAATTAGTCTTATGCAGTGCTGACATTCTACTTCTCTGGCCTATTTTGCTATACTCCGAAGAGGCCTTAAAAAAACTGGATACCCTCCCATGAAAACCCTTGCCGATACTATCCTTTATGGTACCCGCAGCGATGTTGTTGACCTCCTAGAGCAAGGAGAGGTTTCAATTAATGAGATTGATGAATATGGCTATACGCCCCTTATCGAAGCCGCTATCGTTGAAAAAACCGGCATTGCCAAACTCTTAGTCTCCCACGGAGCCGATGTCAACGAAAAAGACACTACGGGCCGCACAGCCCTGCATTGGGCCGCAGAAACCAATAATATACCCCTTTGTCAATTTCTCTTAGGCTTAAAAGCCGATCCTAATGCCTACACCAAAGCCAGCGAACCGGTTCTTATCACCCCTTTACTACGCAAGCAAAATGAATTAAAACAATTGCTCTACGAACACGGTGCTGATTTATCTTTTGCCCAAGACTATATCACCGCGAAATTAGTCGCTCACCGCTTTGAATTAAAAGGCCAGGGAGAAATTCTCAATCACAACAATGTATTCCTTGCTGTAAATTATGAAGGTTTCATTGTGGAATTTACCCTGGATGTCATTTGCCATTCCTTGAGCGAATATCTTTATCATTTTGCATCCAGACATTTACGACAATTTTTTGAAGCTGCACAAATCACTATGCGTTGCCTAGAGCGAGCATCTGCTGCACTTAAATTCCAACACTATACAGTTGAAGTTAATGACCATTTAGAAAAAATTTATCAACTCATCGACCATGATCCCATTATCATTCCCGTATCTTACGAAGGGCATGCGGTCACCTTTGTTAAGCTAGGCCCCTATTTTGCAAAATGTGATAGAGGTGCGCTGAGTCAAACCCAGAGCAGCGTCATCATTTACGAAATGAAACAACCTCAAAATTTTAACAAAGCATTAATCAAGCACCTCATGTATCAAAAGCAAAAGAAATTTTTTATTGAAAAAGGGATCCATGATGTTCTAGGATTAAAAGCTGTCACGCAACTACCCCTCACCTCACAAATTACTGGCAACTGTTCTTGGGCCAATGTGGAAGCGACCCTCTCCACATTAATGTATATGCTGTGGTATCATCATAGTAACGATCCGAATGAAAATAAAATTATCACTTACAAAGAAGCCGCGATGTATTTTCATAAGCGCTGGCTGGAATGGGATCAAAACCGAGCCATTAGCAAATGTATCAATGAATTTCATGACACAAAAAATCGCGCAAGAAAAGCCAGCAAAGCCTCTCTTTTAGGCGCTGTATTATTTCAGCATTGCAATTATCATAATCCCAAAGATGTCCGCCGCGCAGAAAAAATGCTACCTATTCTGTTAGATCCTGAATATGATTTTGTCCTCAGAAGCTATCTAGAGTTTTTCTATAAACGCCACCCTAGAAAAGAAGGAAAAAACCTCATGAGTTTAATTGATATTTGTGGATATCATATTGATTTGTAGAAGTAATATTTCATTTCGCACCTCGGTGATGCTTTTCTGGTAATACTGCGATCAATGAGCCTCATCCCAGTTATCGCCCACGCCCACATCCACAATCAGATCAAGATCTAATTTTGGATCTTGGCACATTAGCTCGCGGATTTTTTCTTTTGTCATAGCAACGTCATTTTCTGGCACTTCAAATACTAATTCATCATGAACTTGCATGATCATTTTAATGGCTTGCCCATCGATCCAATCATCAACACGCACCATAGCACGTTTAATGATATCCGCTGCTGTTCCCTGCATAGGCGCATTAATCGCCGTGCGCTCGGCAGCCTTTTGCCGCATAACATTACGAGCATTAATTTCAGGTAAATAAAAGCGTCGTCCAAATAATGTTTCCACATAGCCCTTATCTCTCGCGTGGCTACGAATGCCATCCATATAATCTGCCACACCTGGATAGCGATCAAAATACATATCAATATAAGACTGAGCCGCATCACGTTCAATATCCAATTGTTTGGCTAAACCAAATGCTGACATACCATAGATCAAACCAAAATTAATCGCTTTAGCACTACGTCGTTGATTTGATGTCACATCATCAATCGGCGTAGCAAACACTTCTGCTGCGGTAGCTCGGTGAATATCCAGGCCATTAGTAAAAGCGGTTTGCAATCCTTTATCACCTGATAATTTTGCCATAATACGCAGCTCAATTTGCGAATAATCCGCTGCTATAATCTTACAACCTTTCGGTGCAATAAAGGCTTGGCGAATACGACGCCCTTCTTCAGTCCTCACAGGGATATTTTGTAAATTTGGATCTGTAGAAGAAAATCGTCCCGTGGCAGCACCCGCTTGATGATACGACGTATGTACTCGGCCCGTGCGCTCATTCACTTGTAAAGGTAGCTTGTCTGTATAGGTCGATTTTAATTTTGAAAAGCTACGGAACGCTAAAATTTGTTTGACGATAGGATAGTCATGGGCTAAATCCTGTAATACAGATTCTGCGGTGGATGGCTGACCTTTAGGCGTTTTCTGCAAGATAGGAAGCTTTAGCTTTTCGAATAAAATTTCCTGTAACTGTTTCGGTGATCCTAAATTAAAGGTTGCTTCTGCTGATGCAAACACCTGAGCCTCAATGTCACTGATCCGAGCGGCTAACTCTTGGCTCTGTGTATTTAGCATATCAGCATCTACTAATACACCATTTTGCTCGACCCGAGAAAGGACTTCCACCAATGGCATTTCAATCTCAGCAAATACCGCTTGCAACGATTTTTCTTTTTGCAACAAAGGCAAAATATGTTGATGCAATTGCAACGTGATATCCGCATCCTCTGCCGCATAAGGTGCCGCTTCTGCAATGTCTATCTGATTAAATGTTTTTTGCTTAGCACCCTTACCTGCAATATCTTCAAAATGCACTGTTTCATGATTAAGATATTTCAAAGCCAAGCTATCCATGTCATTTCGGCCACCATTACCAAGCACAAACGATTCCAACATGGTATCAAAAGCAATGCCATTTAATTCAACACCATGATTAGCTAATACATTTTTATCATATTTGATGTTCTGCCCGATTTTCTTAACCTTAGGATCCGCTAATATAGGCCCCAATAATTCAAACACACGCTCTCTCCCAAGTTGCTCTGGTGCATCATCATAATCATGAGCCATGGGCACATAAGCTGCCTCACCCGATTTAACAGCAAAAGAGACGCCCACAACCTGGGCCTCCATATAATTTAAACTGGTCGTTTCCGTATCGAATGCAAAGCATTGCTTTGCTTTTATTTTTTTAATCCACGGGATTAATTGTTTTTCTGTAAAGATAGTTTCATATTCACTAGTAACGGTTTCTTCCCGAACACCGGTTTCCAACTCTGCAATCCAACGTTTGAATTCATATTGCTTGAATAACTCAAGCAATCGTTCATTTTCAGGCGGCAATAATATCAACTCATCTGGCATTTTATCTATTTTTACATCGAGTAAAATAGTCGTTAATTGCTTGCTAAGGGGCAACCGCCCTACGCTATCTCGTAAATTTTCTCCCACTTTGCCTTTAAATTCATCTGCATGCTCTATGATACTCTGCAAGCTTCCATATTGCTCCAACCACTTCACTGCTGTTTTGGGGCCTACTTTGGGAACACCGGGGATGTTGTCAGACTTATCACCCATTAATGCAAGGTAATCGATAATTAATTCTGGAGGAACACCAAATTTCGCTTTCACTCCAGCGATATCCATAAAGGTTTCCGTCATGGTATTCACCAACATCACCTTGTCATTAACCAATTGAGCCATATCCTTGTCACCGGTGGATATCAAGGTAAACTTTCCCTGAGCTTCTGCTTGCTTAGCCAACGTGCCAATGACATCATCAGCTTCGACTCCATCAACAACCACCAAAGGTAAACCCATGGCACGAATCATTTCAAACAAAGGTTTAATTTGCGATGCCAATTCATCAGGCATCACATCTCGATTGGCTTTATAGTCTGGATAAAGATCGTTACGAAAAGTCTTACCCTTCGGATCAAAAATGACAGCAATATGCTCTGGCTCATATTCTTTGAGTAATTTGCGTAGCATATTCACCACACCATACATTGCCCCTGTAGGCTGCCCCTGGGAATTCGTCAGTGGCGGCAAGGCATGGTAGGCTCGAAAAAGATAGGAAGATCCATCGACTAATAGGAAAGGATTGGCTGGAATTTGGCTCATAAAAGCACTCTTATTGTTTCGACGCAAGAATCAGACAAGTATATACTTGTTGCAAGTAGGATGACAGTTTTTAACATACCACCACAGAGTAAGATTATCTAAATTTTGTACACAACTGAAAAAATAAGCTCAAAAGATCGACAGAAAGGAGCGGAGCACGAGCGCAAGATTTTTGGAGTCCTCTAAAAGCCGCCTTTAAGTGAAGTGTCTGCTTAACATTTCGGAGTTATTTTGAGCAAAAATCTTTGGGGTGCGTTAAGATTTTGTGAAGTTTAGCCGTTTACCTTGATTAGCTACCGGAGTGTATTCAGTTATGGTGCGCTCAAATCCTATATAGCAACTGACCAATAACAAAGGCTAATTCATTATGAATCAACAACAATTTATAGAAGCTTGTAAAACAGGTGATATCCGTGGGTGCACAACAACACTTCGCCTACGTACCGCGGCTTCGTCCGCGGTACCCAGGAAAGGATCGTATTATTGGGTAAAGCGTACTACTTGATATCGTTCTTTAATAACATATTTTGCGGCTTTCCTTGATTATTTTTGCTATAGTCGAATCAATAAGTTTAACACTTGCATGACTGATGCCAGCATCTTTTGCAAACGTAGACCATTTGCTTACAGATGATATTACCTCATCAATAATTTTAAGTGCTTCAGATTTTTTAATATTACTAATTTTAGCAAGTTCTAAAAGCTGTGAAATACCAGGATTTTTGCCTTCCCCCATTATCATAGAGCAATGCTCTGCACTCGGGCCTGAAGAAAACGTCAAGTCATAAGAAGGTGAAATGCACCAAACTCCATTTGAGTCCATTAAAAACGAGAAATTTTTAGAATGATCATCACGATTGTGACTTATCACATTAAATACACATCCTCTATACTGCTTTTCGCATTCTTTCATATTGCGAGTTAAATGCATTGTTGCTTTCATAATCGTTTCGTAGTCAAGACTTGGCATTCTGTGATCTGCATGCAAAAGTCCGCTTGTTGTATGCATATGAACTTTTGAATTATCTGTTTTATCAAACCTCCTACTTCCAAAAAAGCCAAACCCTTTACGGGCTGGAAATAGCTTGGCTTTCGGCACATCAAGACCTGCATCTTTTGCCATAAGGTGATAGGCATACTCAATTGCGCCGATATCTTTTGGGTCAGTACTAGATGGGAATTTAATAAGCCAATGTTCACCTTCAAGATTCATTAAAATCTTTGGTCTTGCTCCAGCAGAAGAGCCGCCAAGGTTTAATAGATCTTCAACATATTTATCATTATCGTGCTCTTGAAATTCAGCAATTTCTTCAGCGATTTCATCTAAAGAATCATGTTGTATCGCCTGTGTTTGCTCCGCTTCAGGCTCATAGATTAAAGCGCCCATGCCATTAGAACCTACAAAACAAAGTCTATCAAGCACAGATAAGCTACCTGGATTAATATTGTGTTTGATAAGCGCGCGGTCTAGTAGTAATCGGCCCCAGCCATCAGGTAAGCTATCATTAAAAACACCAAACAAACCGTCAAAAGTAAAATCATTTGAAGCGATGACACCAGATTTAAGTGGAAGTTTAAATGGCGATAAATTAAGCCCGATCTCTATAAAGCGAGTATCATATTCAAAGAATATTTTACGATCTTTAAATGCTAAACGACCGACAAAAATTTTTTCACGCATAGGCTTGTAGTAAACGTGGACAACTTTTACGGGTTCTAATTTCACGTGCGACCTCTTTTTCTGGATTTATCCTTCAAAATCTCATCAATAGAAGATGGTAATTCATCAGAGCTTTTAGTAAAGAGGCACTCAAAACCCTCAAACTCATCTAATGCTAAGGCAATTTTAAGAAGTGATTCCAATGATATTTGCCCAGTGCGTTCAAATTTCTTTAATGTACCGTAACTCACACCTGATTTTTCAGATAAAGTTTGCTGACTCAAATTGAGCGTTAAGCGTTTGTCTTTGGCTTTTTTGGCAATTTCTCCTGCCATTTCATTGGGGGACTTCATTGATATAGATATCATAGTAACCTTTATTCGATAATTTACTCTATATTGGATATTATAGTGTCCACTATGTAATAAGTCAATCTATTAGACAGGCCCGAAATAAAATCCAGAGGGCTTGCCAATCCCACTCAAGGCCATTTGCTTTGCCAACGATCAAATATGTAGTAAGCATCTCAAAGCGGTACTTCAGAGATGGCTACCTTTTTACGAAGCTCATCATAACACCAAGACAGTTATGCAATTTTATCCTACAATTATACTCATGATGGATGATTTTTCGGTATGGATATACATACCGAGTTAATAATGGTCAAGGTCGATGCTTGTTAAACGTGAGTTGACATCCCAGGATATTGAAAGTTTATTAGGCAATTATAGCCTAGGAGTGCTTAATGGCTTTGCGGCTGTTCGCTCCAGAATGGCGAGTACTATTTTTCACCTTAATACAGAAAAAGGCCACTACGTTTTAGCTTTATATGAAGACGATATGCTCCAAGATATTCATTTTCTTATACGAATTAAAAAATATTTCAGCGCAGAAGGGATCCCCTGTGCCTCCCCCATAGCAGACAAAAATGGCCAATGCATCCAAACGATGAATGGACAAGACTGCATTCTGTGGGCCTATTTACCAGGGCATACCATAGAGCTTGCCAATGGGGAACAAATAAAGTCCATTGGTAACACGTTAGGACGGCTCCATACCTTAGGAACCCATTTCACCGAAAAACGCCCTAATCTATGGGGATCCTCCTGGCGTAGCACCTCTATAGAACCCATGCTTGAGTCACTTCCCATAGAGGATGCCCTATTACTTCAAGAAGAAATGGGATATGCATCAAGACAAAATTTTGAAGCATTACCCAAAGGCACTATCCATGGTCATCTCTGTTTAGAAAATGTTTTATTTGAAGAAAATAATATCAGCGGAGTCGTTGATTTTTATTACGGGTGCTATGAAAATCTACTCCTTGATCTCGCGTTGACTGCCAATACTTGCTGCTTGGACGGTGAAGGCAAGCTCGATCAAATTATGGTCGATCTCCTTTTAACAGGCTATCAACGACATCGAACGCTGACAAAATTAGAACATCGTGCTTGGCCAGGGATCCGCCAAGTGGCCGCACTACATGCTTGGCTGCTGAGCTTAAACCATTATTATTTTCCTGCTAAAAGCAAACTCACTCCACCGCAAAACCCCGATGACGCTAAAAATATTTTAATTCAATTGCGCAATTACGATAATGTGATTAAAGCAGAATAGTGCCGCTGTGATCATTTTCGCCAGAAGGCAGGGGTCAGCAACACAACCACAGTAAAAATTTCGAGCCTTCCCGCAAGCATGGCAAAAATCAACGTCCATTTTGCACTATTACTCATACCCGAAAAATTGTCAGCTACAGCCCCTAACCCCACCCCGGCATTGGCAAGGCACGCCACCAGTGCGCCGAACGCTGTTTCTAAATCCATCCCCGTCGCCATTAAAACCATGACAAGCAAAATAAACAATACCGTAAAGGCCGCGATAAATGACCAAATGGAATGAAGCAAGCTTTCAGATAAACTATGTTGTCCAAATTTAATCGGTAGCGCAGCTCGCGGATGGATCAATCGACCAATTTCGCGCAACCCCTGCTTGAACATAATAAAAACCCGAATAATTTTAATGCCCCCACTCGTCGATGCCGCACACCCCCCGACCATAGTAACAATCATTAACATAAAAGGTAAAAAACTCGGCCAACTTTGAAAAGGTGCCGAGGTAAATCCAGTATTGGTACCGAGAGATACCGCATTAAAAAGTGCTTTAGAAAAAGCGATGGCCGGTGTTGCGTAAGTCTGGTAGGTGATCAACACCCCACTGGAAATAAGCGTTGCGCCGATGAGCACAAAGATATAGGTTCGAAATTCAAAATCTTGCCAATATCCTGCAAAATTTCTCCGCTGTAATGCATAAAAATGTAACGCAAAATTTGTACTTCCTAACACCATGAAAACAATAGCAACCACATTAATAATAGGATTGTGGTAATGAGCAAAACTATTATCATACATTGAAAACCCGCCGGTAGATGTGGTGCCAAAACTCTCTCCCAAAGCTTCAAAAAATGACATCCCCGCCGCCCAATAGGCCAAGCAGCAAGCCACCGTCAACCCAACATAAATATACCAAAGGGCTTGGGCTGATTCGGCAATACGAGGGGTTAATTTATTGTCTTTTGTCGGGCCAGGAATTTCAGCGCGATAAAGTTGCATGCCACCGATACCCAACATAGGCAGGATAGCAACCGCTAACACAACGATCCCCATACCGCCTAAAAACTGTAATTGTTGGCGATAATACAAAATCGCTTGGGGCAAATGCTCAATTCGAGTTAATACCGTAGCACCCGTGGTGGTCAAGCCAGAAACCGATTCAAAAATAGCGTCAGATAACGTTAAATGAGGATGCTCGGATAATACAAAAGGCAAACCCCCAAAAAAACCCAACACGCTCCAAAACAAAACAACAACCAAAAACCCATCACGAATTTTTAAATCTTTCCCCCCTTTACGACAAGGCAACCAAAGCATAAATCCTGTCACTAATGTCATCAGAAAAGAAACGATGAAAGGCTCCGCGGTACCATCGTGATAGACTATTGCAATGCCCAAAGGAGGTAACATGCTCAAACTAAAGAGCATAAGAAAAACGCCAAGGATCCGAAAAATAACAATAAATCGCATATCGTGACCTAAAAGAATGTGACGCTAACTTGGAATAAACGCTCAACTTCTCTGATATGCTTTTTATTCACGAGGAATAAAATAATATGATCTCCTTGCTCGATGAGTGTATCTTCTCGCACTTTAAGCACGCGGTTGCCTCTGACAACGGCTCCAATCGTCGCGCCTCGTGGTAATTTAATATCGGCTACCGTGTAGCCCACAATTTTCGATGTATCCTCATCGCCATGGGCTATCACTTCAATCGCTTCTGCGGCACCTCGACGCAAGGAATGAACATTGACAATATCCCCTCGGCGTATGTGCGTTAAAATACTACCAATCGTCGCTTGCTGAGGAGAAATAACAATATCAATATTACTGCCTTCTAATAAATCCACATAGGTTGTTCGAGTAATCAACGCCAAAACTTGTTTTGCACCCAGGCGTTTTGCTTGCATACAGGACATGATGTTCACTTCATCATCGTCGGTAATGGCACAAAAGACATCCGTGTATTCAATATTTTCATTTAACAATAAATCTCTATCGGAGGCATCGCCACAAAGCACAGTGGCACGATTCAAGGATTCGGCAAGATATTGGGTACGAGACACATTGTGATCGATAACCTTGACGTTATAATCTCCTTCCAAACTCAGCGCAAGACGCTCACCAATGTTACCCCCTCCAGCAATAATGATGCGTCGATAGGGATTTTCCTGTTTGCGCAACGCGCCCATCACATCTCGGACATATTCTCTTGGTGCAATAAAAAAAACTTCATCTCCAATTTCAATGATGGTTTCCCCTGAGAGAGGGATCGATCGCATACCGCGAAAGATAGCTGCAACACGCACTTGGATATTAGGAAAATAAGCTTGCAGGCTTTGTAATTTTTGTCCAACCAGAGGGCCACCAAAATAGGGCTTAATGGCAACCAACCGCACTTTGCCTTCAGCAAAATCAAGCACTTGTAACGCTCCGGGATGCTGGATCAAACGCCTAACATAATCGGTAACAATTTGCTCAGGACTAATGAAAAAGTCAATCACCCGCCTATCATCGGCAAACAAAGCCTCCCGTTCATCCAAATAATGGGGTGATCGGATCCTCGCGATTTTGGTGGGTGTATTGAACAGAAAGCAGGCAACCCAACAGGCCACCAAGTTACACTCATCGCTATCGGTAACGGCAATCAACATATCCGCATTATCTGCACCAGCTTGCTTGAGTACGTTGGGATGAGAAGCGTTGCCCACCACCGTTCGAATATCAAGGCGGTTCTGCAATTCTTCTAATTGAGGCAGCTGGGTATCAACCACGGTGATCCCGTTTTCTTCCCTGACTAAATTTTCCGCAAGCGTAGTACCAACTTGACCTGCACCGAGAATGATAATATCCATCGGGCAATTATCCTCGATCCCGAGGCGAAAAGCCACTGGGTTTGGGATAAGATCAGGGCCGCCGCATTAAAATTTGAACAA
>JAJFKH010000082.1 GCA_021773305.1 Gammaproteobacteria bacterium
ACGTTGATGATGGATTTTTATACTGAACAGACGGAAAATTCATTGCACATACTCAATGCAATTTCTCCGGCATTTACGAGTGCATTGAGCTTTGCTGATTATTTGGTGAAGGAAAAAATAGGATTTTCATAATTGATAGTTTGGGAGTAAAGTAAAGTGGATATTCGCGGTAAAAAATTTGTTGTTATCGGTGGTGCAGGTTTAATTGGTTCTCATACAGTGGACTGCTTAATAAAAGAAGATGTTGGTGAAGTTATCATTTATGATAATTTTGTTCGAGGCAGAGAAGAAAATTTACGTGATGCGCTATCTGATCCTAGAGTTAAAATTTATGATATAGGTGGGGATATTTGTCAAACGGATATTTTAAATAGTGCGCTAAAAGGTGTTGATGGGGTTTTTCATTTTGCTGCTTTGTGGCTACTGCAATGCTATGATTTTCCGCGAGCGGCTTTTAAAGTTAATGTTGAAGGGACGTTCAATGTTATTGAAGCGTGTGTACAGCAAAATGTAAAGCGGTTGATTTACTCTTCATCGGCATCAGTATATGGAGACGCTGTAGAAGAACCAATGACCGAATCTCATCCATTTAATAATACAAATTTTTACGGCGCAACAAAAATTGCAGGGGAAGCAATGATTCGTTCGATGTTTCACCGTTATCAACTTCCATTTGTCGGCTTACGTTATATGAATGTTTATGGCCCAAGACAAGATTATCATGGAGCTTATATCGCTGTTATTATGAAAATGTTGGATGCAATTGATAAAGGTGAAACATTGAAGGTCTATGGTGATGGTTCACAAGCTTATGATTTTGTTTATGTTGGTGATTGTGCAAAAGCTAATGTATGTGCTATGAAAGCGGATGTGTCTGATGAGTTTTATAATGTGGGAACAGGGAAACGTACGACAATTAAAGAGCTTGCAGAAATGGTGCTTAAGCTGAAAAATTGTCAACAAAAAATTGAATATGTACCCCAAGGATTAACCTTTGTTAAAAATAGAATTGGTTGTCCTAAAAAGGCATTGGATGAGATTAAATTTAATGCAGATATCGAATTGCAGCAAGGCCTAGCACGATTGATAGAATGGCGGGATAGTCATAAATCTGAGGTAATTGCACGACAATTAGAAGTCGCATAATTTAGCATGTGTGGTGTTACAGGCTATCTGAATCTCAAAGGTGAGAGTACGTCGAGAGATATTGTTGGCAGTATGACTGATGCAATCAGTCATCGGGGGCCTGATAATGCTGGAATTTGGACGCAAGGTTCTGTGGCACTAGGGCACCGCCGTTTATCTATTATTGATCTTAGAGATGCTGGCAATCAGCCTATGGTATCCAAAGACAAGCGTTATATTTTAAGCTATAACGGTGAAGTTTATAATTATCGTGCAATTCGCAAAGAATTAGCTGCATTTAAATATGAGTTCAAGACTCAAACTGATACTGAAGTGGTTTTACAATCGTTCGCACATTGGCATTTAGATAGTCTTTCTCGTTTTAATGGAATGTTTGCTTTTGCACTTTGGGATAGTGTTAACCAGCAACTCTACTTAGTCAGAGATCGCTATGGCATAAAGCCCCTTTATTATTATGAAGGGAATAATGTTTTTGCTTTTGGCTCTGAAATAAAAGCACTGCTTGCTCATCCTGAAATTTCGGCCGCCATGGATAAGGAAGGCTTGCTAGAATATTTTACCTTCCAAAATTTTTTTACTGATAGAACCTTATTTCAGGGAATTAAGTTGTTGCCTGGAGGTTGTTTTTTGCAGCTTGATTTAAGAACAACTCAATCTAAAATTGTGCGATACTGGGATTATGAATTCCAAGAGCCTACCGTAAAACGCAGTGATAAAGAATATATTGAAGAGTTAGATCATCTTTTTACACAGGCGGTTTCTAGGCAGTTAGTGAGTGACGTTGAGGTTAGCTCTTACTTATCAGGAGGAATGGACTCAGGCTCTATTACGGCTCTTGCTGCAAAAGAAATTCCTTATATTCGAACGTTTACCTGTGGTTTTGATTTGAATTCTGCTTCAGGTATAGAATTAAATTATGATGAAAGAGCTACTGCTGAAATGATGTCCTATGAATTTAAGACAGAGCATTATGAAATGGTGCTAAAAGCGGGTGATATGGAACGCAGTATGTCGAAGTTGGTTTACCATCTTGAAGAGCCTCGGGTTGGACAGAGTTACCCTAATTATTATATTGCTCAGTTGGCGAGTAAATTTAGTAAAGTTGTATTAGCAGGCACGGGAGGAGATGAGTTTTTTGGTGGATATCCTTGGCGATATTATCAAGGTTTAGGTAATAAAAATTTTAATGATTATATTGATAAATACTATACTTATTGGCAACGTTTACTTCCTGGTAGAGAGTACGAGTCAGTATTTTCACCTATCTGGAGCGATATTAGTCACTTTCGGACACGTGATATTTTTAAAAATATTTATCCAGCACATTTTTCTGAAAATACCGCAGCGGAAGATTACATTAATCATTCTCTGTATATGGAAGCTAAAACATTTTTACAAGGATTGCTCATCGTCGAAGATAAATTATCCATGGCTCACGGTTTAGAAACGCGCGTGCCTTTTTTGGACAATGATTTGGTTGATTTTGCTATGAAGTTGCCAGCTCATCTTAAAGTAAAGAATATTCCATCACGTGGAGATGCGACATCGGATTTTCAACACACCAGCGATGGGAAATTGATTTTGCGAAATATGATGAAAAAATATATTCCGCATTCTATTACAGAGGCTAAAAAGCAAGGTTTTTCAGCGCCCGACGGCAGTTGGTTTCAAGGTGAAAGTATGGAATATATTAAACAAAGTTTATTTTCTAAAAATGCGCGTATATATCAATTTATGAATCGATCCGAGGTTGAAAAATTAGTATCTGAACATATGGAAGGTAAGATCAATAGACGACTATTGATTTGGTCATTGTTAAGTGTTGAAGCATGGTGTCAGCAATGGCTGATAGCATGACATACTTGGAGGTCATCTCTGGTGAAGATTTTAATAACAGGTGCGACGGGCTTTATTGGAACGTATTTGATTGAATATTTACGCAGTTCTCATGAGCTATTTTTGATTACACGGTGTCAGGATCAATTGCCTGAGCATAAAAATGTTATTGTATGGGATTTCATGAAACCACTTTGCGAGGCAGATTTTCCAGATCAATTAGATGTCATTATTCATCTTGCACAAGCAAGAAATTATCGAGATTTAATGGCTAACAGTGAAGAAATGTTTCAAGTCAATACAGTTGCTACACTGGAGCTAGCTAAATTGGCAGTAAAAACTCAAGTAAAACATTTTTGCTATATTTCTAGCGGTACGGTATATGAATCAAATGACTCGCTACTGCGAGAGGATCAATGTCTTTCACCATCAAATTTTTTAGGGGCTAGTAAATATGCCGCCGAACTGTTGTTTAAGCCATTTGAGGCATTTTATTCGACGTCAATTTTGCGCTTGTTTACACCTTACGGCCCTAACCAGAAGGATCGACTGATACCGACTCTAATACAACGCATTATGCAAAAGCAGCCTGTGATGCTAACAGGTGATAATGTGGGTTCTTGCTTTGGTGTTATTTATTACCGGGATATTTTAGCAGTTATTGAGCGGGCGATAACAGAGCATTGGCAGGGTGTATATAATATAGCTAATGAAACTTGTCTTAGTATCAGGGACATGGCACAATCTCTTGGAGAATGCTTGGGATTAGAGCCTGTTTTTGATTGTCGCCCAGATTTACCGAAAGTCAAGCTCTGTCCTGATGTGGCTAAGTTAAGCTCAAAGATAAGTGATTTGAGTTTAATTGATTGTGTCGAGGGATTTGGGCAGACAGTTGATACCTTGTTGAGAAAAGGAAAACAAAGTGAAAGGGTTTAATTATTTGAAAAAGGTTCTATTCGCTATCCGAAATAAAATGTTTTCTATACCGACTATAACCACGTTAAAGCAAGACACAGAGACACTCCATGAGCAACGTATTGAAGCCTTAGAAACAATGGTGCGCTATCAGCATTATAAAATGAGTGACCTAAGGAAAAGAATGCGTTTTTTAGTCGCTCAATCACCAAGCAGTTTTCCTGAGCAGACTCAAACAAAATCGAGTTTTGATTATCAATGGAACCAGCTTAATGAAGGAAAATTTTTGGTTTCAGATAAAGCATTTGTGAAAAATTTGGAAAAATTAATATGCCAGTATACAACCTTAGAGAAAGATTGGTTTAAGGGTAAAACAGTGTTAGATGCTGGTTGCGGTCAAGGTCGTTTTACTCTTGGATTTTGCCGCTTAGATGCTAATGTTGCGGCTTTTGATCAATCATCGTCGGCGATTCGTTTCGTGAAAGAAAACTGTAAAGAATATACCAATTTAATCAGCGTGACGGAACATAATATATTTGAGCCAATTGATTTTGTTGAACCCTGTGATTTAGTTTGGTCTTATGGTGTGATTCATCATACAGGTGATACGTATAAAGCATTTTCTAACTTAATAAAAAAAGTGAAGAAGGATGGATACCTTTTTCTCATGGTTTATGGAGAGCCAGTCTTAGATAATATTTTAACTTTTGCGGAGCAATTAGAATATTCTCGATTGCGCCATCTATGTCAGAATAAAACCAATGAAGAAAAAGTTGAAATATTAAAGCAAGAAAAACCACCAGAACATCTGCATGGTTGGTTTGATGCTATTTCCCCCCATATTAATGATACTTATTCATTCAAAGAGCTTGAATCATGGTTATTAGCTGCGGGATTTGTTGACATTAAACGTACATTTGAAAATGCCAATCATCACATCATTGCACGGAGGCAGCATTGTGTTTAAAATTAAACAGATCTTGAAAATAGGTTTTATTTTTCTGATGAAATGCTGGAGCCGAGGAAAATCATTAGTTATACGGCTTTATTACTTGTTAAAGTCAAAGTTACTTTATGTTAGAGCTAAATCTTTGAGCACTGCTAGGGTTATTGCGAGTCCACTGCTTAATTTCTCGCTTGGGATATTTGCAATCCCCTGTATTATTTTTGTTGCTATTTATGTTCGGTATCGAAAAACTCCGAGTAGAGATAAACCTAATCTTTTATTTGGTGCAGTGCCGATCATTGGTTTAACTTATATTGCTCAATCTTTGAAAGCGATTGGTTATCAAGCGACGGTCATTACTTGTATGCGATCGCGAATATTCAAAGACAGTGATTTTGATGTGGTCTTGTATGAGGGGCATAGTACAGCGACTAATTTTGAATTATTTTGGTTCTTTTTTTCTGGGCATATGCGTTCTTATTTTTATTTCATTAAAGCATTACTTAACATTGATATTTTTAATTACTATTTTGATGGTGGGATTTTACAAATCACTTGTTTGAAAAAATATGAATTATCTATATTGAAATTTGCAAGGAAAAAAATTGTATTAATGCCTTATGGTGGCGATGCGTTTGTTTATGAAGAAATTGCCAATGCTCACTGGCGGCATGGAATGATTTCAAATTACCCTCAACTGGGAGATAATAGTCATAAAATTAAAGCGTTAGTGCATCGTTCATCCAGACTCGCGGATGTGGTTGTAGGTTGTCTTGTACATTATGTCAATTTACCTCGATGGGATATTTTACCTTGTGTTTATTACCCTGTCGATACTCAGAAATTGCAACCTACCTATCCAAAAGACTCCGGTTCAATTCGTATTGTCCATGCGACAAACCACAGAGGTGTCAAGGGAACTGTATTTTTAGAAGAAGCGGTTAAGCGGTTACAAAATGAAGGAATAGATGTGACCCTTGATGTGATAGAGTATGTCACAAATGATGAAGCATTAGAGAGAATGGCTAAGGCTGATATCTATGTTGATCAATTAGTCTTTGGTTATGCCCTTGCGGCTTTAGAAGCGATGGCATTAGGGAAAATAGTTATCAGCGGGTTAAATGATATTGAGCAAAATAAAGTATTTTGTAATTATTCCTATCTAAATGAATGCCCTGTTATTGCCGGTGATGTGGACACGATTTATGATGTATTAAAAGAGTTAATTTCACATCGTCATGAGTGGGAAGCCCTAGGTAAAAAAACGCGCTCTTATGCAGAGAAGCGTCATTCATTTGAAAGTTCTGCTGATATGTATCAGATGATATACCGAAAAATTTGGTGGAAAGAAGATATTGATTTAATCAATTATTATCATCCTTTACTGAGTCCTAATCGAGAACAGCCTGATCTTCATCCTGAAAAATGTGAGCTTGTTGATTCATGACCAAAATTTTGCATCTTCCTACGGTTGTTGGAGGAAATGCACTCGGCTTAGTTGATGGGGAAAACGCTCTTGGATTTGATTCGAAATTATTAACATTAAATAATACCAAACATCAATACCCCGTATCTATGCATAAAAATATAGGGGGCAATACGAAAGTACAAAAGTTTTTTTTACGCTTAAAAACATTTTATCAAATTAGAAATAACTTTGACGTTTACCATTTTAATTTTGGATCATCGTTATTGCATGCACCTCAGTATGGCATTAACTTGTGGGATTTACCTTGGTATTCATCGGCAGCAAAAAAAATAATGACGTTTCAAGGGTGTGATGCGAGACAAAAATATCCCACCATGGATCGCTTGCGTGCAACAGGTTGTGATTTCGCTGCCTGCTTTGAGTCAGATTGTTATCGAGGTGTTTGCAATAGTGGCAAGCGTGATAAACAGCGGAAAAAAACGATTGAAAAAGCCGCAAACTATGTTGATCATTTCTATGCACTGAACCCAGATCTTTTGCATTTTTTGCCAAAACAGAATTCAAGCTTTTTACCTTATACGGTGGCAAATTTTGACGGTATACAACCTAAGACCGATCGTTTTTTTAAAAATGATGTGATGACTATTATCCATGCACCCACTCAGCGTGTTACTAAAGGAACTGCTTATATTGTTCAAGCAGTGGAGAAATTGCAGCAAGATTTTCCGGGAAAGATTAATTTTAAATTGATTGAAAATACGAGCTGGGAGGCTGCGTTATCGCTTTATCAACAAGCTGATTTATTTATTGATCAAGTTTTGCTTGGCTGGTATGGTGCTGTCGCTGTGGAAGTGATGAAGATGGGGATCCCAGTTGCCTGCTATATCAATGAAGACGATTTACACTATGTACCGGAAAAAATGAAACAAGAGCTTCCATTAATCAATATTAATAAGTACAATTGTTACTCAGTTTTGAAGGGTATTATCAATCAACGTGAGCTTTTGCCTGATTTAGGTGAGCAATCCAGGTCATTTGTTGAGCTATGGCATGATCCTAAGCGAGTTGCGAGCATAGTTTCAAAAACTTATTTGTAGTAAAATTAGCATGTTTGTGCCAAGTCTAATGTTTTTTAGGGTATATTTTTTATGTGGGCTATTGTCCGACAAAGCATGGTTGATTTTACTGATGGGGTTTTAATCCTTAAATTCCATCGTGAGTTAATTTTTGAAATGGCTCGACGAGAACTCATTGATCAGTATGCTGGGCAAATGCTTGGATTTATCTGGGCAATTTTGCACCCTATGATTTTAGTCGGGATCTATATTTTTATTTTCGGTGTTGTATTCAAAGCTCGGATTGGTGGGACTCATGATATGCCATTGGACTATACCTGCTATATTTTAGCCGGACTCGTTCCCTGGTTGGGTTTTCAGACATCGATTATTAAATCTTGTACGGCATTGACCAGCCAGTCAAATTTAGTGCAGCAAGTTGTTTTTCCCACAGAAGTGCTGCCTATTAAAATGGTTCTTTCAAGTTTTACGGGTCAGCTTTTTTCTCTTACTGTTTTGATGATTTATGTTATCTACCAGTATGGTATGCCAATGCCAAGTTATTTATTACTCCCTATTTTGCTGTTTTTTCAATTTTTAGCGATGCTCGGAATGGGTTATATATTAGCTGCGATTACACCATTTTTTCGTGATCTAAAAGATTTTGTTACAGTTTTTTCTGTGATTGGGATTTATCTAATGCCCGTGGTCTATCTTCCCAGCTGGGTTCCTGAACTGTTCAAACCCATTTTATATTTGAATCCGATGAGTTATATGATCTGGTGTTATCAAGATGTGTTATATTTCGGAAGGATTGATCATCCTTTGGCATGGGTAGTTTTTACTACAACGAGTTTATTACTATTTTTAATGGGTTTTCGATTTTTCCGGCGTTTAAAACCCTTTTTTGGTAATGTGTTATGAGTCATGATGTTGCTATTGAAGTGAATAACCTTTCGAAAGATTTTAAGCTTTATGATAAGCATTATCATATGTTACTTGAACTTTTGACCCAGCGAGAACGCCACAAAATATTTAGTGCTTTAAAATGCATTAATTTTACTGTTCGCAAAGGGGAAGTTGTTGGCGTTATTGGGCGCAATGGTGCTGGAAAAAGTACACTATTAAAAATATTAGCAGGGACGTTAGATTGTACCTCTGGAAACTTCAACGTACATGGAAAAGTTTCTGCTATCTTGGAGTTAGGTACAGGTTTTCATCCGGAGTATACAGGACGTGAAAACATCTACCTTGGGGGCATGTGTCTTGGCATGTCTCGGGAGGAGATCGATAAAAAAATTGATTCTATTATTGACTTCAGCGATTTAGTATCAGTGATTGACCAACCCTTTAAGACCTATTCTAGTGGTATGAAAGCGCGTTTAACGTTTAGTGTTGCGATTAGTGTAGAACCAGATATCTTTATTATTGACGAAGCACTTGCTGCTGGAGATGCTATTTTTGTTGCAAAATGTTTTAAACGGATTACCGAAATTTGTGCATCGGGGACTACTGTGTTTTTTGTGACCCACAGCACAGAACTCGTTCGACGCCTTTGTAACCGTTGTATTTATTTGAAAGAAGGTTGTATTTATCTTGATGGTGAAGCGGAAAATGTGAGTTCAATTTATGATATTGATATGTTGGAAATTACATCAGACACCATACAGATGACAAATACAGGCTCCAAGGCTGGATCAGGCCCATTACATATTACTGATGTTGCAATTTATGATACTGATAAAAAGCCATGTAATGGATTTTTTCAGCATGACAAAGTTGTTGTTACTTTAGAAGTCTATGCTGATGTACCCGTAGAAAACCCCGTTGTTTGGGTTAAATTTACTCGCACTGATGGCGTGATTGCGACAAGTTGGATCAGTGATGAGCCAGATTGTATCAATCTTGGATTACTATCTCAGGGAAAATGTACAATAGAATTGGTTATACAAGATCTACTATTAGGCGATGGCCAGTATGATTTAACTTTTGCCGTATTCCCCCAGCGAAAAAATAAAATTGATAGCGCATTTTATGTTGATCCCATGTCGATTTGGGAAAAAACCCATCGTCTTGCGGTGCAGAGGCGATCACGGCCACTTTCCACGCTATTTGATCAACCTATTGAGATTATTGTAAGGCGAGAGCCACAGTATTCCATACAAAAAGAGACTGATATAGTTTAACGGAGCTTGTATGTTATTTGATTCTATGCTTGTTTGTCCAACTTGCCTTGGGGAAAATACATTTATTGAAATTCAAGATAAAGAGAAACAATATTGGGTTTGCGAGGCATGCGCAGGGGTTTTTCCTATCTATTTTGGCGCACCTTATTTAGTGGATTTGCGTTCATTGCTAGAAACTAATCCAGACTATTTAGCTGCGTGGCATGTTAGCCAAATGAATGCGATGGATCTTTATCGAGAAAACGATTCCGCTAGCGTGGCACATATTGAACGAGATGATGTACAGCAAGTCATGGGCTATATGGATCTAAAAAATAAAATTGTCTTAGATATTGGTTCAGGAATTTTTAATAATCCTGAGTACATAACGTCTTGTCAAGCAAAAAAAGTATTCTGTTTAGATCCTATGGCTCCTGAAAAAAAGCCAGAATTTTCTTTTATTGGTGGCATGGCAGAGTACTTACCTTTTGCGGATAAATCGATTGATGTTGTGACATATATTACATCTCTTGACCATGTAATTGATGTGGATTCAGCTATTCGAGAAGTGAACCGAGTTTTAAAAAATGAGGGTGTGCTTTACCTGTGGATTGGCTTTACTCAAGATGAAAAGTTACAGGGTGTTCCACCAAAACAGCCTTTATTGTCACGAAACTATAGAGGAAATCATGAATCTGTTGAACAGGCATTGAAGCACTATTCTGATAACTTGAATAGTTATCAGAGTCGTTTAAAAGAATATGAAAGTAAATTTGAAGAAAGTTCAGCATTATTGGTTGACAAGTTTCATCTACGACATTTTGAAAAAGAACATTTCAAAGAACAAATTAATCGTCATGGATTTACATTATTGTGTGAACAGAAGATCCACTATGTCGAAGGTGGATATAATGATTTTTGGACAGTGAGGAAATATAATCAAGCGGTTCACGAGGGAGGGCATGATATTGATTTAAATGGAATGGGGCTACAACTGAATCAGATAAATACACAAATAAACAATTTATCTCCGTTAAAATACCAAGTAGAAAAGATAATGGAGCAACTAAATCAACTAAATCAACTAAATCAGCTAAATCAAATGACGACAGATCTAGATCAACAACTTCAAGAGATAAAAAAAGCGATGCCAATTTTTGGTTTTAGCCTATTGGGTGTAAAACAAGAATTACAGTCTCTTTTACAAAAAGGAGTCGCCATGCCCAAGCAATTTTATCGATCCCTTAAAAAACGTTTTACTTGATTGATTATTAGCCATAGCAACACCTGGTATTTTCCTATGCCATTGTATTAGAATGGTTCCTTTGCAAGACATTGGAATTCATAGCGGTTATAGGATCAAAAAATGGCTAACAAAGACTCACTTATTGAGCAATTTAAGGAAAAATCATCCCTCATTGGTGTTATTGGCTTAGGTTACGTGGGATTGCCCCTATTACTGCGGTTGGCAGATGTGGGCTTTCGAGCCGTGGGTTTTGATATTGACCAAAGTAAGGTGGATTCACTGAATAATGGTGAGACGTATATTGAACATATTTCAAGTGACATTATAAAAAAATATTCCGGCGATTTTTTTGAAGCGACTTCAGATTTTTCGCGGGTCACAGAAGTAGATGCTTTATTATTATGTGTGCCAACCCCACTCAATGCCTATCGAGAACCTGATATGAGCTACATTACAAGCACATTAGAGGCCATTGTACCTTACTTACGTCCAGGGCAAATGATTTCCCTGGAGAGCACCACTTACCCAGGCACCACCGAAGAAGAAATCGTTGCTCGTATTGAAGCCGAAGGGTTGACGGTAGGAGAAGATATTTATGTGGTTTACTCTCCCGAGCGAGAAGATCCGGCAAATCCGGTTTTCGCTTTAGCAGATATTCCCAAAGTCCTTGGAGGCGCAACAGCGGCTTGTGTGGAAGTAGGACAGGCATTGTATGAGAAAATTATTAATCAAGTCGTGCTGGTGAGTTCATTAAAAACAGCAGAAATGAGTAAGCTTTTGGAAAATATTCATCGTGCGGTGAATATTGGATTAGTCAACGAAATGAAAATTCTTTGTGATCGAATGGGTATTGATGTTTTTGAAGTTATCAAAGCCGCCAGTACAAAACCTTTTGGCTTTGTGCCTTATTATCCAGGCCCGGGTTTGGGAGGGCATTGTATTCCCATTGATCCTTTTTATCTCACTTGGAAGGCTAGGGAGTACGGTTTACATACCCGTTTCATTGAACTGGCCGGTGAGATTAATAATGCTATGCCCACCTACGTTGTCAATAAAGTTAGCGATGCGCTGAATGATCGCAGGCAGTCATTGAAGGGTAGTAACATTCTTGTATTAGGTATTGCGTATAAAAAAAATGTTGATGATATGCGTGAGTCTCCTGCGGTTACAATCATCGAAATGCTCCATAGCAAAGGCGCGGAGGTGGCGTATTCGGATCCTCATGTGCCAATATTTCCCCAGTTGCGAGGGCATGAATACTTTAATTTGCAAAGTATCGACCTGACCCCAGAAAGTTTGGCGGCTTATGATTGTGTGTTGATCACCACAGATCATGCGCGTTTTGACTATGATTTGATTCAACAATATGGACAATTAATTGTCGATACTCGGGGCGTTTACCAAGGAAGCCATTCTAATCTTGTTAAGGCTTAATCCATGAGCCAGGTTATTTGGTACTTGCATCCTTACGCCGGTAGTCCTGATTTGGGTATGGCTTACCGGCCTTATTATCTCTGTCAAGAATTTCGCAGAATGGGTCATAAACCCTGGATAATCACAGCAAGTTACCACCATCTGCTGCGATCACCTAGAAATATAGTAGGTTCTTTTTGTCAGGAAATAATTGATAATACTCCCTATATTTGGTTAAAAACAAATCGCTATAAAGGTAATGGACTCGGTCGCTTGAGAAATATGTTGGCCTACGGTCGGCGTTTAAAGCACCAAGCGAAAGCTATCACGCAATTGTCTGGCAAGCCCGATGTCATGATTGTTTCTTCGGCTCACCCCTTCCATTTTCCAGTGGCCAGGTGCTTAGCATCCCAATATGGTGCTAAATTAATCTTTGAAGTGCGAGATTTATGGCCCTTGTCATTGGTTCAATTAGCCGGAGTCACTTCCTGGCATCCTTTGGTCAAAATACTCGGCGCTATTGAAAAGAAAGCGTATCGCCAATCGGATCATGTGGTGTCGCTGTTAAGCAATGCCAAGGATTATATGGAGCAAAAGGGCATGGCTGCACAGAAATTTGTCCATATCCCAAATGGAATTTCTACAGACATAACAGGGGCACCATTGCCAGAAGCAATGCAACAGGTGATTGATGAGCACCAAGGTAAATTCCTGTTGGGGTATGCTGGTAGCTTGGGATTGCCGAATGCGATGGATCAATTATTTGCAGCCTTAGCATTGCTGAAGAAGCTTGATCGGTTATGTGTGCTCATTGTGGGGGAAGGGGCCGAGCGGCTTTCGCTGGAAAACCTAGCTAAATTTTATGGACTTTCTAATGTGATTTTTTTTCCACCGGTGACTCGGGCAGAGTGCTTTACTTTTTTACAATCCATGGATGGGTTATTTTTGGCCTGGCAAGACAAATCAATTTATCAATTTGGGATCAGTCCGAATAAAATATTTGACTATATGTTGGCAAAAAAACCCATTCTTCACGCGAGTAATGCCCATGGGGATCCCATCGCCGCAGCGAATGCAGGCATTTGTGCGCCCCCAGAGCAACCGCAATTATTAGCCGAAGCCCTAGAAAAAATGCTACAGTTATCCGTTGATGCAAGAGACGCTATGGCAGAAAGGGGGCTTCGCTATGTGAAGCAACACCACTGCTATGCCAACCTTGCCAGAGCGTACGTTAAGTTGTTTAAACCCATGGATGTGGAACAATGAAATATCAGTTAGGTCAGTTTCGACGCAGAAGTATTGTTTTTTTCTTTGACTTTATTATGGTCATATGTGCCTGGTTAGGCGCTTATTGGTTACGATTTAACCTTTCTACTATTCCAACATTTTATTTAACCAGTGCGGTGAAGCTACTTCTTCCTGTGGCATTGGTGCAAGTTGCTGTTTATTTATATTTTGGGCTTTACCGAGGGGATTGGCGTTATGCGTCTATTCCTGATCTGATGCGGATCATTAAAGCCTGTGTTGTAGGAGCGTGTTTAAATTTTCTCGTATTATTTTTATGGGTCGGGCTATCCGGTGTGCCCCGATCGATTATTCCTCTGTACGGGATTTTATTGGTATTTTGTCTGGGTGGCGGGCGATTTACTTACCGTAAAATTAAAGAACGAGGCAATTTATTTTCTGATAGTAAACGCGTGCTTATTGTGGGGGCAGGCCAGGCCGGAGAAAGTATTGTTCGGGACATGTTGCGAGATCCCCATTGTCACCATTTCCCGGTGGGATTTGTGAATGATAAACACCATCGCATTGGTGAAGAAATCCACCAAGTGAGGATCTTAGGCAAAGTCAGAGATATTGCCCATATAGCAAAAAAACATAATGTAGAATTGATTATTATTGCCTTGCCTTCAGCTAGCGCTTCGAAGATGCGACGCATTGTTAAATATTGTAGCGAGACTAAAGTTCCGTTTCGCACATTACCCTCGGTCAAAGATATTGCAGATGGCAAGATTAGTATTAACAAAGTGCGAGCGGTATCTATTGAAGATTTATTAGGTCGTCGGGAAGTGTCTTTAGATCTTGCACAAATTAAAGGAGCATTGGCTCATTGCAAGGTGCTTATCACAGGAGGGGGTGGTTCTATTGGTTCAGAATTATGTCGTCAGGTTGCAAGAGTTAATCCGGATCAGCTAATTATTGTGGAAAATAATGAATTTAATCTCTATAACATTGAACGAGAATTAGGCCAAGAATTTCCCAATCTAGCAGCCCATTTTTGTTTAGCTGATATTACCGATAAGATTGCGGTTAAACAAATTTTGCAGCAATACAAACCAGATATTATATACCATGCTGCGGCTTACAAACATGTGCCCATTCTTGAATCTCAAATACGTTCTGCTGTAGTCAATAATATTAAAGGTACGCAAACACTAGCTGAAGAAGCTGCTAATATTGGTATCAAAGAATTTGTGTTAATTTCTACAGATAAAGTTGTTAATCCAGAAAATATTATGGGAGCTACAAAACGTGTGGCGGAGATTTTTTGTCAAAATCTAAATGAATATTCAGATACAAAATTTATTACCGTGCGTTTTGGTAATGTGCTAGATTCTACAGGCAGTGTGATCCCTTTGTTTCGTCAGCAAATCAGCGAGGGAGGGCCTGTTACTGTGACTCACCCTGAAGTGACACGATTTTTTATGACAATTCCAGAAGCAGGTCAATTGATTTTGCAAGCAACTGTGATGGGGCAGGGGGGTGAAATTTTTGTCTTGGATATGGGAGAGCCTATTAAAATTCGTGATTTAGCCGAACAAATGATAGAGCTTTCGGGGCATGGCGTGGATGAAGATATTGATGTCACCTATATTGGTTTACGGCCAGGAGAAAAACTTCATGAAGAGCTATTTCATTCTAACGAAATGCTGATGAGTACATCCCATAACAAGATATTACGTGCGAGACATCGAGAAGTGGATTGGAAAGAATTTCTCAATAGCTTGAAAAAGCTAGATGCCATTTGCCAATCTATGGATACCAAGGATTTGCTAAGCTGTTTGCTTGCGTTGATCCCAGAGTATAAATTATCAAATAAAAAATCTTCTATGAAGGTTGTAAAATTTTCTCCTCTTCTAGAGGAGCAGCCATAATGTCTCGTATTTTTCCTCCTTGGCCGCACTACGAAGCGGATGAAATTGCTGAAGTTAGTCATGTCTTAACTTCTGGGAAGGTTAATGCTTGGACGGGGGATAAAACAAAAACATTTGAAAAGGCTTTTGCCAACTATCACGAGTGTGAATATGGACTTGCCACAGCCAATGGCACATTAGCCCTAGAATTGGCGTTAAAAACGTTGGAATTAAAAGCAGGAGATGAAATTATTGTGCCTTGCCGCACATTCATTGCAACGGCAAGTGCTGTGGTTACCTGTGGGGGCATTCCTATTGTCGCGGATGTTGATGGGGTTAGTCAAAATATTACCGTTGATAGTATTAAACAAGTCTATACACCTAAATGTAAAGGTATCATCGTCGTACATTTGGCAGGCTGGCCCTGCGACATGGATCCCATTATGGATTTCGCCAGAGAGTATAATCTTTTTATTATTGAAGATTGCGCTCAAGCCCATGGTGCCAAATATAAAGGAAAGTCTGTCGGTTCTTTTGGAGATTTTGCTGCATTTTCTTGTTGCCAAGATAAAATCATATCAACAGGGGGTGAGGGGGGAGTGCTTATTACCCATCGCCAAGAGTATTGGAAAAAGGCATGGTCTTTCAAAGATCATGGTAAAAATTATGACCGGGTTTTTTCTGCGGAACATCCTCCTGGGTTTCGCTGGTATTGCGATAGCTTTGGATCGAACTACCGTCTAACAGAACTTCAAAGTGCTATTGGGTTGATACAGCTGAGTAAGCTAGAGGGTTGGCTTGAAAAACGTCGTGCCTATGCCGCTATTTTCAATCAACGATTTTCCGCCATTCCAGGTCTTAATGTCACAGTACCTGAGGCAGATTATTTGCATGCTTATTATAAATATTATGTGCAGGTGGATCAGGCTACATTAGCATCGGGTTGGGATAGAGATCGCATTATGATGACGTTAAATGAGAATGGGCTCCCTTGTGCTGTGGGAATTTGTCCTGAAATTCAGCTAGAAACAGCATTTAAGCATTATCCTCAAAAAGGAACCTTTGAATCAGCCAAGCAACTGGGGAACATCACGTTAATGTTTCCTGTCCATCCCACATTGTCTGCGGACGATATTTATTATATGGCCGATAGTGTTGAAGAAATTATGAAGCAAGCCGTAAAATCTGAGGTTCATTGTGTGCAGCATCGCGGGCGTATTGTCCAGGACTCCTGATGAGTCATTATTAAAAAACATCCTCCAGAGTCAGCAGCATCGTGGCCCTGATTTTCAGGATAGCGTGACCATTGAAACAGGATCTTACCAGGTTCAACTAGGTCACAATCGATTAAGTATCATTGATTTGTCTCGCCTAGGATCTCAGCCTATGTGGGATAGTGATAAACAATACTGTATTACATTCAATGGAGAGATTTATAATTATCTTGAGTTGCGCAAAGAATTAATCGATCTCGGTATGATTTTTATGAGTCAAAGTGATACAGAAGTTTTACTCAATGCTTTTAAAGCGTGGGGTGAGGGTGCGATATCTCGTATCAATGGTATGTTTGCTTTTGCTATATTCGATAGGAAAAAAAATAATGTCTATTTATACCGAGATCGGTATGGGCAAAAACCTTTATATTATTATGTAACCGATGATGTTTTTTGTTTTGCTTCTGAAAGTCAAGCATTAGTAGACCATTTTAACCTAACCCCTAATCGACAGTTTCTTCAGCGAGGATTGCAATATTGGCTTTATGAAGATGGTAGCGAAAATACTGTCTTTGAAAATTTGCAGCAATTGCCAGCAGCACATAAGATAACAGTTGATCTGGGATCTAGCATCTTATCCTATGAAGTTAAAGGCTATTATGAACTCCATCCAGTAGTGACAGATCAACAGACCTTTATTGAACATTTAGAACGATCCATTGATTTGCGATTACGCTCTGATGTGCCTGTGGGAATTTCCCTAAGTGGCGGCTTAGATTCGGGATCTATTGCTGCTATTGCCGCAAGGAGCAATGTGCAAGCGTTTAGCTTTTCCGATCCAAAGGATCCTGCCAGTGAAGGCCCTTTAGTAGAGCTGTTATCTCGATATCTAAAACTACCCGTGACTTATGTTTCTCTTAAAAAAGAAAATATCATCGATGCTTTTTGGAAAACATTATCTTCTCAAGGAGCGCCTTTCCCAGGCTTGAGTGTTGTTGCACAATATTTGGTTTATAAAAAAGTGAAAGAAACGGGAGTAAAAGTCTTGCTTGGAGGGCAGGGAGGTGATGAAGCTTTATTAGGCTATCGAAAATTTTTGTTATTGAAATTTAAAAAAAGTATTTATGAAAAAAAAATCATGGCAAGCCTACAAGAAGCACTGTATCTGTTACCTATTATACTATCTGAAATACCTCGTTGGAGAAGCTATTATCAACGGAGCAAGCAATATGGTAAAAATACACCCTTAGATTGGGACATATCACAGCCGCTACAACAACGACAAGTTATGGATTTGATGCAATTAAGTTTACCCAGTCTATTGCGCTATGAAGATCGAAACTCCATGGCCCACGGCATTGAGAGTCGCATGCCATTTTTGGATTATCAATTAATGGAATATGCTGTGTCATTGCCGATAAACCAAAAAATAAAAAAAGGCTATGGGAAGTGGGTATTGCGGGATGCAATGAGATCGCGATTACCAAAGAAAATTTGTTTTGCTCGCTACAAATGTGGTTTTGATGTTCCTGAGAAAATCTGGATCCAGGCAGGGTTGGGCCAATCTATGAGGGATGCTATTCAGGGCAATCTTACTGCTATCGAAAATTACCTAGGTGAAAGCATCAATGTGAACGATAGATTTTCAGATAAAAAAATTGTCCATGATAAGACATGTCTTAACAACGCTATTTTATTAAGTTGGCTGAGTAAACAGCTCTAGATTTGTCGTGCGTTATGTACCTTCAAGTCAGTTGGTGGTTTTTATGGGTTTTAACTATAATTTTATAAAGGGTAAATATTAATTGTTTTTTAGACACTAATGTTTTATTATTCTTGCCCTACTAATCTTATTGGAAATATACTTATTATGCCACTCAATCAAGCATATTTTGACTATAATGAAGAGACAAACAATATCTTTATAAAAAAGATAAAAAATGACTTTGATATTGATGTTGAGTTTGTAAATGCTGAGTCTACACATAATTTTTTAATGGATTATTATAATTTTGTAGTAGAATTGATAAATGAACTGAGGCTGGGACAGTTACAGGTGAGGGATGTTGAGCAAATAAGAAATAACCCACTATTAGGCTATGGGAAATTAAAAATTAATTTATTATCTCTGATCTCAGATGTTGGGTTGGAATTTGGCATGTCTTTGAAAATTAAAAGCGAGAATTCACAAATTTCTTGGCATCAGCAATTAACAATTTTTGGCAATCATGAAAATACAACTTTCCAACATGATGTATTACAGTATGCAAAACAAGGTTCTCTTTCAGGTTTAGAAAAAATTGTTAATTTACAGTGAAAAGAAAAAGCAAAAGAGATATTTTTAGCTGCAAAGACGGGTAAAACAGAAACTATTTTGCATCTTGTCGCGCAATCTGGATCGATTCAGGTTTTAAATTATATCCAAGAAATTTTGTCTGATGATATAACAAAACTGTATACTAAAAATAATGTAGGACTTACCCCCGCGTTTTATGCAACCATGCCAGGAGTTGAAGATAATAATATATTACCCTTTATTCTTAACTTATCGCCCATTCCTAAAACAGAAGAGTTGCTTATAGAATATGAAGATGCATCAAGTAGTGAGTTGCTTGATGTCAATTGGCAAAATCCACTGCTCAAACGTATCTTTTTAACGAAAAATCCAGTTATTTTGGATTACTTTTTTAACGACTTAATGAAAGATTCAAATGTGTTACAACTTTTTGAGGAGTATCTTCGGCTCAGTGATGATGAAAATAAAGCTCTCCTGGATGCTGTCGTGAGCAGCAGCACGAGGCTAAATATAAGTGAATCGGGATCCCTACAGCAAAAAAATTGCATCTATGATAGCGAGAGCGGCAATGATCAGAGTAATGATAAAAACATATTTAATCCATGTTTGATTGGCGAAATGTGTCTGGCTATTTTTAATGAAGGGAGAATCATACTCGTCACTTTCATTTTCTGCCGATTCTAGATTCTGACTGCCAGTTTCTGCTAACGGTTCTTGCTTGGTTTCAGTGAACATCATGTTGTCCTTCTCTTGATGATTAACTTTTGATCATCCCAAGGGAGTGATCATCCTACCAATCCTATAGAGTAGTTGTACCATATATTTTTGCGGTAACCAATAGGTGGAATTGCCTATATGCTTGTCTTGGGTAGAATGATCTAAATTTTGTGCAAATGAGTTCTCTTCTCAAGGTGAGCTGAAAGATTGCTTCATCTTTTGCTCCGTTCCTGAATCCATCATTACAAAAGCTTTGAGTACAACAGCATCTATATCTTTTTTCGACGTGATCTCAGCCCCAATTGCTAAATCAAGGAGCGTATTCAACTCCGAGTGACTCAGAGTTGGTGCAAAATCTCCACTTTCTTTTCCTAACTGTGCACCGTCGATAACCTGATTAATCAGGGCGGCGCGGTGCAAATTATTTATGATTTTTTCAAAAGTTGACTGCTCTAACTGACGGGTAAAAATATTCTGTAGAATCTTGTTGTTTTTTTCAATGAATGCTGAAAAGCAAAGAAATAACTTAAAATTATCGGGTTTTGCCAAACCAGGACTCCACCTTGAAAATTGAACCCAGCACGTTTTCAGTCCTGTGCCAATATCGCTATGATAATTGTAAGTCAGTTTAACTAACGTCAGTAAACTTTCTCCCTTAAGTGGAGAACCTTGAATAATAGTATTGGATGTCGAAGTGGCCTCCGGGTTGGCAAAGACAAGCGCTTTGATCTCAGGAGTCAAAATACTACGGTTTTTCAATGTTTGTAAACTAGTTTGTATAGAGTAAAGGTATTTTCCCTGGGATAGAACAAAAGGCATATCTTCAATGCTAAAAGTGTCAGCAAAATCGTACTTAATGTTAAGGACTCCATACCATAGCGTCGTCAACTCTTCTGATGACTCGATTGTTAATAGCTTACTGATTATAGCTCTGTCTATTCGTTGATTGTTTATTAATATCTTGAAAATGTTCGTCAGAAGTGCAAGATTAGCTTCATTGACGTTGGCGAGTAATGGGAATGGGTCTGGATCATTATCATCAAAATCAATCAATTTAAAATCATACAGTAGAGCAATGATACTTGATATGCGGGGAAAATCCAACTGATGACTCGTGAGCATATTATTATACTTAGTTAAATCCAGCTGTTGTGTCAAATAATTTACGCTGAAATTTATACAGTGCTGGTGATTTCCCTTAATGTACTTTGCCTGACAAAGTTGATCGAAGTCATCTTGCTTAATATCCTTGATTAAAGCGGATGTCGCCAATACATTAGCGAATACGGTGATTTTATGAGGCTGCTCTATAAGAGAGTTTAAATTCTGCCGATTTAGAAGGCTTCCATATAAGCTTCGAACAATGGTGTGTAAAGAATCTATTTTCGTTTTAAAAATATCTAATTTTTCCAACAGATTAATTGAAAGTAAATTCGATGAGTGTAGTAGAGACATGATTGTGTAATATTGTTCTAATGATTTATGGTGTTGCAATAACTTTTCAAATAATTCTGGCGAATAAGGCAATTCATGAAATACAGGTTTAACTGCACGCAGCGCTATGAACCGATAACCAAGTCCTGGATTTTGGCAGAGGAGTAAGAATGCATTACTATTAATTATAAATGGTTTAGTAAAATCAGCATTTTCCAATATTTTTATGATCTCATCAAAATTTGGAAGGAGACTCAGTGCTTGAAAGCTATTTGGGGTAAGATAGTTTTGTTCAATACAGTCTTTACTTTTCAAGATACGTAAGTGTTTAAGTAAATCACCATAGTCATTTAATCTTCTGTTGATATCATGAAATATATTGACATCTAGCGACTGACTATCGATATTAGCCATAATGTCGAGAATTTTTCTCGCATGTATATTAGAATTTAGGTTTCCCTTTTTATGGTCAGATAGTTGGACAAGTTGAGGAATAAGATGAATAATGTCCTCACTTTCTTTAAGGCGACCCCTAAAAACCCTATCAAAAACTCCAAGGCAGAGGGGAGTTAATGGAATATGCTTAATGTTATTACCCATATATCGTGGAACCATTCTTGGGCAGAATAATGAGTTAAAACATTTTTGCTCAGGATAGCATGCATTGATAATAATTCGATACATTGTTCAGGGGGGATGGACGTATAAATTGTTTGATAACCGTGCTTTGTATATCCGGAAAATGTTGCAATCATTTGTTTGGAAGACAGGCAATAAAGGGAAACAGGCATAGCAGAGCCGATTTTTCCCCCTACGTAAAAGGAATTACTATCTTCGGAAATTGCATTGAAATTTGGGTTCACATGATTGTCAAATTGTATTTTATACAATGTAAACATATTTGATTTTATAGACAATAACTGTTCTTTAATAAGAGTTTTGATATACTTTTTAGTCGCAATGGCAGTAACTTCTGTAATATCATCGTTTCTAGCCGTGAGGGAGAGTAGTCCTAAATGCTCTTTTCGGATCCTATCTTGAGCTGGAGGGAAGTCTCCAATAAACCATGCGGCCATTCCTGGTTCTTGGCCAATGTAAGGTGAGCCAGAGGTTCTATTTTGAGGACAGGGGTGAGTTAATATAGCGTTGACTTGATTTGCCACTTCTAACATATCAAGTTTTCCAAGAATATGTTGATCCTCTGTTGTTATTATTGGCGTTGTCATTGTATTTAAGCAAAATATTTTATCTTTTACATTTTGAAGGCTGTCAATGATATCAAAGGGAAACTCCATAAATGCTCGAATAATTGCTTTTTGCGTTTCATTTATTTCATTTTTAGTAATATTAGAGACGAGTCGATCATAAAGAGTTTGCGAATGCTGTTTTGCTAATTCAAGTATCTCAATTTTTTTTTGGTCAACTATAATATTTTGTACAAATTTTGATGATCTTGCCCTGATATCTTAGCGCAACTCTACCCTGAGAGATCGTCACGAATATCACTGTTTATTCTTGGATGCTGCGGACGAGCCGCAGCACGTAGGCGGTAGAGGGAAAAG
>JAJFKH010000083.1 GCA_021773305.1 Gammaproteobacteria bacterium
GTTTTGATGTTTTTTAATGTTTCATTCGCTCATACCATATTGATAACTATTTGGCCATCCTGAAGGTGCCAGCCCTTCTGTGCCTGAAATTTATAACAGTTCAGCAAACTAAACCAATACCTTTCAGCGGGAGCTGCTGAAGGTATCGTATTATTTTTGACACAATGGCCATTTTCTGTTAACGTCCTGATTCACCAGACTAATACCTATTGTGTCAAATATATAATAAATAGCGAGATAAAACATGCATAACGCCGATATTGAGATAGAAGACCTGATAAAAGAGCAGGAAAAAATTGATGTGAACAAACCTGCGCCGGACGGTAGTTATCCTTTGTATACGGCTTTTCAAAACGATAATTATGAAGAGGCTAAACGGTTGCTCCAGGATCCGGCTATTGATGTAGGCAAGGCAGAAAAAAATCAAAGGAGCTTTCTTTGTAAAGAACACCACGACCCAGAAATTATTCAATTACTTTTAGAAAAAAAGTCTTCCCATAGAATACATGTTGCATATGAAGTTACTCTTGGAATTGTTTTTGAGATACTGAAAAAAAATCCGGAGTTGCTCAAGAATGATATTGAGTTTTATGGCTGCGGAAAAGAAGAGTATTTTGCGAAGCTAGCAGCTTTAAGAGGTCAAACTTTCATTGACTTTTACAACTCGAATGAAATGGATAATGCGATTTGTTTATTGCAGCAAATGGAGCCTATTACCATAAAGTCAAAAATCGAAGCTGAAACGCTGTTTATTTTGATAAAAGAAGAGCCGTCCTTATTAGAGAAAGCGATTTTTTGTCAGCCCGATGAAGATTTTGTTAATTGGGATGAGTTTCATCAACAATTAATGGAGCAACGAGAAAACCGCTTGTTAGATCGTATCGAGCGCGATCAATTTGGTGTAGATATTGATGCATTACTTGCATTAGAAGACATTTCTCTGGATAAAGTGCTGCTGTCCCACCTTAAATTTCATCACTTTGATTGTTTCGAAAAAATACTAAAGCATGATCGAGCCAATGTTAATGTGCGAAACCATGAAGATAAAACATTACTTCATTTAGTATTAAATCTCTATGATCTGAGTTATGCAAAATTATTATTACAGCATAAAGATGTTGATGTGAATGCGACCGATAATGATGGAAATACGCCTTTACATGTGGCTGCTGGTTCAGAAAGGTTAAATTTCACCATCCAGCAACTTCTTGGTAAAAAAGATATCAGGGTCAACGAAAAAAATAATGCGGGCAAAACGCCTTTTGATATTGCATGGGAATCTTCTGCTTGGAGCAAGGTTAACACCCTTTTAGAATGTTCTGGTCAGTATATTGTATCCGCCTTTCGGACTATGCTAGAGAATTATAATTTTACGGACGAAAAACAGCACAGTGATATTGCAATCGAAGTAAACAAACAAATTGATAAGATTGAACACCCTCACCATTTGTTAGATATTGTAATGGCCATTGGAATTGGTAATGGTAATGCACCAGGAATAGATGATGAACTCTCAAAGCTTCGTTATCGCCAAGAATATCACCATGCTTTTTTAAAGGGAGATTTTGGTTATCGAGAAACCAATGATAGTGAGGAAATTGCTCGAAAAATTATTGAAAGAGCCAAGGACATTTTGGAAAAAAATAATTATCAGGTAAAAGATCAAGCTGAATATGCTATTTATCTGAATCTATTTGACCGACAAATAACGCGGTACAATAAGACAAAAGATCAAGCTGAACGTCAGGAGCTTGTCACCTGGTTGAAGGAGAATGCGGTGTTGCCTGAGGATGATATCGTTGAAAATAATGAGGTAAAGATAGGATGCTAGAATTCTAATCCCACCTGTGAACAGTAGATAATAAATAGCGAGATAAAACATGAATGCAGCGGATATTGAGATAGTCAATGGGATTAAAGCGCAAAAGAGTTCTAAGGAAATCGAAGCATTATTAAAAAAGGTTGATTTTTTGACCTTAGATACGTCTGATGCTGAATCTATCAAAACAGTATTTGAATTTTTAGACGACAATTATGATCTGAGTCGTTATGATATTCGCTTTTCAGGCCCTGAAAAAGCAGCATACGAGCAGCGATTATCCAGGTTGAGAGTTAATTTTTTAAGTGACGACGGCTTTAACCAACATGCCGAAATAATATTGGGTTACGATAATTTTAATGTGAATACTTTAAATTCTAAAGGGCTTGGTTTACTTCATATCAGTAACAACAGTAAAGATTTAATTTTTTTACTGGAGCAGCAAGGAATTGATATTAATTTATTGGACTCTAGTGGCAATACGCTATTGATTTCTGTTTGCGAAAAATGGAGGTCGGATAAATTTATAGAGATGTTCTTTTCTCACAAAGATATTGATGTGAATAAGCCCACACCGGATGGCAAATATCCTTTGTTCATTGCTTTTCAAAATCATCGCCATAAGGTTGCTAAACGTTTACTTCAACATCCAGATATTGATGTTGCCAAGGCAGAGGGGAAAACAGGAAGCTTTCTTAATGGGTATCTTGATGATCTAGAAATCATTCAATTACTTTTAGAAAAAAGGGCTTTTCACAAAATAAAGGGTTGGTCTAACAAGACCATTGAGGCTGTTTTTGATCTATTAGAAAAAAAACCGAATTTACGTGCTAGTGATATTCGGTTTTATGGCTATCAGGCTAATGAGAGTTTTGCACGACTAGCCGCCTTGACAGGCCAGACTTTCTTTGACTTTTACCAGATGAAAGAAACAAATGCCGCAATTTATTTATTGGAGCAAATGGAGCGTATTGACATAAAAACAAAAACCGAAGCCGAAGCTCTATTTGCTTTGATAGAAGAAAAACCTGTTTTATTAGAAAAGCCAATTTTTTGTCAACCAGATGAAGAATTTATTAATTGGGATGAATTTCGTCAAAAATTAATGGAGCAACGAGAAAATCGCTTATTAGATTTTATTGAATATTACAAATATGGCGTGAATGCTGATGCACTACTTGCATTGGAAGACATTTCTCTGGATAAAGTGTTGCTGTCCTGTGTTAAATATTTGGAATTTGATTGTTTCCAGAAGATTTTAAAACATGAAAGGGTTAATGTTAATGCGCGAAGCGATGAAGATCAACCGTTACTTCATTTAGTACTAAATTTAAAGGATGAGGAATATATAAAACTATTATTACAGGTAACTACTCACTCCCCTACGATTCAATTTCCCCAGCTAGTGCCATCTGAATAGCAATTAATGGATTAATGCCTTTATTGGCCATGGTTTGTAGATAGCTAGATATTCGGCAATAAGCTTGGGCGTAGAGCTCAGTTCGAAAACACCCCGATACTTTTTGTTTAACTTTAGCCATTCTCAAATCACGCTCAGCACGATTATTGGTAAAGGAAACATAAGAATTTTTTGCAAAG
>JAJFKH010000084.1 GCA_021773305.1 Gammaproteobacteria bacterium
GTTTTGATGTTTTTTAATGTTTCATTCGCTCATACCATATTGATAACTATTTGGCCATCCTGAAGGTGCCAGCCCTTCTGTGCCTGAAATTTATAACAGTTCAGCAAACTAAACCAATACCTTTCAGCGGGAGCTGCTGAAAATGCTTCCAGTCATATCGAAATTGTTTATCCTTCATAATATAATAGCGTTTTTTCCCTATACGATGTAATGAGAGTTCCTCGGATGTGGACACCAATTTCTCCAAAGAATGTCGTTGTGTGATCCGACCTTCTAAGTAATCATAAGATTGCTGATACACCTGAGTTTCCCGTTTCAACAATTTTTCCCTATGCGCTTTTAGCACTTTCCGAATGGCCACAAATAAATCTCCTCGAGTGCTTGTATTGTCAGCGAGGGATAATTGCTGCAAAAGGATTTCTCGCTCCTCATTTTCTCCTATCAACGCCAAACTACTACTCATAAAGGGATGATAGACAGATGCTTGAGATGGTTGTCCATAATGACGATACAGCGCATGCAATAAATTTGGTTGATGGTGCGCTACACAATAATCCAAGAGATGGCTGTTATTTAAATCTCGATAGTGCAATGGCAGACGTCCTATACATAACAAACTCAAGAACCGTACATTATCGGATAAATGCACTCCGGTAGCCGGACAATACCGCAGCCCGAGTATGGTTTGGTTAATTTCCGCAATCCCATTCGCTCCTCTCACCCTGCGCCTGAACACTTCATCATCATACTTGCCGCTATGTACCACCGATAGTGCCAATTCGGCAAAGGCAGACAAGTCTGTGGGTAATAGGTGAGTGACCCAATAATTATCTGGCATCATAACACTTACAGACTGCACAAGCTGCTGGGCGCGCTCTAATAGAGGGAAACTATGCCCGTCAACTTGAGCAATACTGTCTAATAACCCTTGACTCAACGCTAACAATTCATCATGGCAAAAAGCTTCATAGGCACGTTGATGGGGCTGAGGCTTGCGCACATCCAAACAAGGTTGATGTAACCACTGTTCGCGCAGCGCACTATCAGATTGTCCACCATAGGCGTGATCACTAAGTTCGCGTAGTTTTTCTGCAACGAAAGCATTTTTATCCTCGATGTTATCTGCTTCCATCTCATTGATAACCTCTTGTACCGGCGAGAAGGTCTTTTCTATGATAGGAGTGATTACCGTATCATAATAAGATTTCAAAAAAGGCGATGATGCAACGAAGAATGCACCCAGTGCATTGCGATACTCCCTTGTACCAAATTTAGGTAAATTTTGTATAGCTTCCCTACTCCAAGCATTAAGACATCCAATCACGCCCATTATTTCTTGGTTCTTGGCAAGGTTGAAGGTTTGAAAGCTATATTTGTCCTCCTCCTTGTCATACTGACGCCAGGAGGAACAGTTTCTTAATTTGAACAAGAAACTGTTCACACCATTGACACACGCTTTGTGCAGCAACAAATAGAGCTGCTGGGCGTCTTCCTCTGCTTCCTCCATCTTTTCAGCTTTCACCACTTCACGATAAAAAGCCAATAATGGATCTTTGCTACCACCATAAGCTAAACCGCTCCAGCCTCCAGCTTGTAAAGCGCGGTGGCCCATGGGATTACCCTGTTCTTCTTCTGCTTGTCGCATAATGAGCGGTAATATCACTGAATGAGGCAATATTGACTCAATCAATTTACCCTGCCCTTTGACATAGTTCGTGCGCTGGGTCAAAAATTCCATGACCCCAGCAAAATGTCGCAGCTGGTAGCCTAAATGCTGAGCGTCCAAGGTCAAGCTGGGTAGCGAGAGGGTGGTTAGCGGTTTTGCTTGAGGCATTTGAGCACCTCTGGGTTGCGGCAGACAAATTTCGTACTGCGGAGCTAGCTGAGCCGCTTTGGCAAAACCATCGACGATACCATTGTCACGAAGCCGTGCCTCTTCAGGTTGTTGGCCCTTGTGATTTTGTGCACGGACATCAGCACCACTTTCTTTCATACGATCAATACACTTTTGAAATTCAAGATTATCTGGATATGCTGCAAGATGCGCCATGGCATAGTGCAGTGGCGTGTTACCATGGGTATCAACAGCCCGGCATAGCTGATTTTGAAAGGGAGGAAGTTCTTCCCGATTAACGAGGAGAAATCCTTTGAAAATCTCCATCGGTGTCAATAATTTCGGTTCATTAAAGGGAGCTTCAGCTTGATTCAAGACATGCTCCTTTACTGCCGCCCTTCCACTTTCTATCAGCGCATTTCTTTTCGCATCGTCAAGCCCTGAACCAAAGGTTCCAACATTCAAACAATCCACCAACATCACCCGGTGAGTATTTCCTCTGACATAGTCAATTTCTTCTCCCATATTCAAGCCAAGTAATAATTCCTTCAAAAGGCTTTTCCATCCCTTTACCTTATGAATTAACCCTTCCTTCTGACGTAGTACTTCAATGTCAGCATGGTCTACTAAATACAATCCCAACACACTGTCACTAGGTATACCCTTGTGATCAACTGGATCAAAACTAAAGTTGGCTAACAACCCACCATCCACTAATTTATAATGGTTACCATTTTTATGTCTGATAGGCTCGAGACTCCGACGACCTGTTGAAGCATCAATAACAACCTTATGCAATACGCGCGCCTGAAGGATCCCCGGCAATGTCGCAGAGGCTAGCCCACCTCCGAGCACCGGTGAATCCGGGAAATTTTCCAAATTATGTATAACTTTCTTGTGGGTCGCTTGCTCCATACCAATAAAATGCATGTCTTTAAAAGGTTGCGGTTTCCCAAGTTTTTCACATTGGCGGTTATATTCATCTAAATCCCGATGGGTAACCATCTCAGCCTTAAGATAAGTCGGATCGGTGGGGTCTTTCCTTCTATTTAACGCACTATCGAAATTTAAAGTCTGATCGAAGAGTTTCTGTAGAACATCAGACAAAAAGTCATAAAGTGCTTTTCCTGAGGATAAGCCCAAACGCCCTCTCCCCAAATTCTTGATAATCAATCCTCTCAGATCAAGTCTAAATAATGTGTTTTTGATATCTTGTGCCGTCATCCCACAACCGATCAACAATGCCACAATGGCCCCAATGGATGTGCCAGACACTGAGGTGAGTTCTTGTAGCATAAAGAGATCATCTTCTTCTGCCTGCTCTAATACGCCGCCATAAGCAATACCCTTATACCCCCCCCCCTTAATCACTAACGCACGAATTTTAGGGCTTTTAGCCGGTGGCGCGATCACATCTTTCGCTTCATGAGGCTTCATTTGCATTAAGCCTTGATAATATATGTTATCCTCTTCGCCAATGTCATTAGGCAGGATATCACCCAGCACATCACCACCTAGCGGTGTGGCACCAGCCCGGATGAGTGCCAACGTACAAGCTTTATCATTTTGCAACACGCTATACTCGATGGCCTGGCGGCCGTCAGAATCTTTGGCATCAATCCACTCTTGGTAGGCTGCTTCGGATAACTGGACTTTCATGTGCTCTAATAAACATTGCACCGCAGCGTATTCGCCTCGAATGCACGCATAGTGCAAGAGCGTTTTATCTCCATGGATGAGCGGCTCCGGGGTGGGATCGGCCAACAGTTCACGTAATGCATGGATATTGCCTTGATATATCGCTTTGCGATACGGCTCTTCCAAATGTTTGCCTTGACATACCGCTAATATCGCCGCTCGTGAGGGATGCAATGCCATATCATAGGGTGTCACACCCTCACTATTTTTGATTAATAGACTCCCGCCTGCTTTTAAGAGTAATTTCACTCGTCGAATATCACCGGTACTGATGGCCCAGTGTAGCCAGGTATTTTTCGCCGGATCATTCTGGATCGGATAGTCAATAACATTGAGTGCCCCTTTTTCCATAAACAGCCTAAACAACTCGTCACTCATCCATGGAGCGGCCACATGCTCAATGAAATAATTTTCAGGTAAAACGTGAGGCTGAAGAAGATTTCGGTGATGATTCAGGCAATCAAAAATAGACGTAAGCACGTTAAGATAATTACCCGCCAATAATTTTGTCATGGGCAATTGCGCGATGAGTTCAGGACTCTGAAAGCAGCCTTTTGCATTTAAGATTCTGAAAAGCATATCCTCTGGGAAAGGGCCATTTAATTGACTACTCAGCCAATGAAAGAGTTGTTGAGTGCTATAATGCTCACCGATCCAATCCTCAAGCGTTAATGTATTCCATAGTATGCTATCGTGGCGCTCAATCATGGCACTTAAGGTATCGAGTGAGCGACTCTCCATGGCTAATGTCTTGCGCAAAGCGGGTACCTCTTTGTGAGGACGGCTGTTATCATCTAAGGTTGATAAAAAACGATAAACTCCACCTTGAGTCACCAAGCCTGTGAGTGTGGGTACATTTTTATCTTTATCCTGTTGTAATTGTTTAATGATCTCCTTCTCAACTGCGCTGAGTTTCTCTAGATTATGAGCATAGCGTGCGGGCAAGCGGGTAATCATCGCTTGAGTTAACGACTTATCACCGCTATAGAGAATACAGCGTGTGAGATTGCTGAGGTAGTCGCGCGGGTAATGCACCGAACGATGAGGAAGGCTTTTGCAAAGCAGCTCGAGTCCCCGTAGAAAAAGCTGAATAGACCAGGGGGCTTCTGCTTGTCCAATACCGTCGATGATACGCGGCAAGATAGCCGATAGTTGCTTGATGGCTTTTTTAGTTTCTTTCGAACTGGGTTTGCCTTTTGAGTTTAATTGGTGTCGTAATTGTTGAACCGCGTCATTGAAATCATTAACGGCATCTTGCTCAGAATCATTCTGTCTGGGTGGCATGACTACACTCCTAATATTGTTGTATTTATAACGAGTTAAATTTAGTAACCCATGTGCTGAGTTATTATTCGCATATCATCTCTAGCATGTAAATTGCTATGACTTGATGCATAATAACAGACCGTACAATGAGTGTAAAGTTTTACCACGTTATTTTTGCACGGCATTTATTCAGAGTTGTTTATGCTTTGATAATGCCGGAACAACACTTGTTTATGAAAAGGCTTTTTTCATTACCCGGTTTATTTTTAATCAAAAAGTCACTTACCTGGCACTAATTAAGTCAGAACAGAGCGCTTTTGATATGCTATTATTTTCCGCCACCATGGCTCCTTGCGATGAAAATCCTGTAAAATCAGCGGGTTATTATTCAACTGATATATATCATTGCATGAAAACTCTATTAGTCTAACAAAGATAAGGCTACCAGGTCTGTAGGCTATATCTGCATTACTTGTGAGATATATCTCACAAATGGTGGTGAGGTATTGTCTTTGGGATGCAATAAGCAACGCGCCTAGATAAAAAACCGACGACCAAACTATACCCATAGCGGATCCCTTATTCCGGTCACGATTTAGTGCATTGATGCACTGTGTTAACGCTGCGGTGGAAAAATAAATCTTCCACTAAACGAAAAAATGAAACCAAAGCTCCGGCGAAAGATTGAGAGGTTTTCAAAACTTGCCGAAAAAAATAAAAGCATTCGGCATAATCGTCGGTGGCACAGTACAAAAACAATTCCATTATTATATGCAGAGTTTTCAACACCGATCTCGACATGCCCAAGTGAAGATGATATGGTCACTAACTAAAGTGAACATCTTTGTGATAAAAAATAGGTTTGATTTAAGCCGTGTTCCTCTGATGATAATTTGTAAATAATGATTTACAACCATCATATTAATTAACTCCGTAAATTTAAATTGACGGATAAAAAAAAGAAACTCGTTATGACAAATCAAGAAAAATTAGTTGAAGCATGTGAAAAAGGAAACATCAAAGCTATCAAATTGTTACTGGAAAAAAATGTAGAAGACATAAATGTGTAATAGCTCATATGTGATCTGACAGTTTTGACAGATCACATATGAGCTATTACATACTACTTGTCAATTTCTTGAAACTTATCATCTTTTACTGTGTCATTAACTCCAGCCATATAGCCAATCATATTCGTTATTCCAGGATCCATTTTTTTTATAATGTTTTTATCTCTAGTAAGTTTGGATGCAGAAAAAATCTGAATTCCCAAATAATTTTTTAAAGTAACACAATATATTCATCAAGTTGCGCATCAAGCTGATAAGAAATAAGCTGGTAATCTGGACTAAATTTTTCTTGAACCGTTATAGTTTCTTTGGGAAAACTTTCCACAAGCGCATCATCTAACATAACTTCTTGGGGCGTTTTTTTAATAAAATAGTGGCCTTCTACTCGGATAACGATTAATGACTCGTTTGTGTCCTTTTTTTTCTACAGCAACCACTTCATAGCGATCCATCCGGCATTTATCTTTGATAAATTCTTTGAAAATTTTATTGAGATTTAATTGCCAACCACCTTTGTTCATTTAATGTCTCTCTGCTATTCCGCCAATACTTTCACCAAGACCATCTTTCATGATCATATCTGGTGGAAACTGTCCCTCTCTATTGATGTAAGAAATACGTATATTATCAGCCAAAAACCCCGCTTCAAGAAAAGCGTGCTGTAAACTATCATGATCTAACCAATGAACTAAAGGCGGTAATGTCCTTACCCTATGTTGCTCATATTTTTTTGTGTCCCTAATAACTCCCGGCCATTTTTCACCTTCTACTTTTTTATGCTTAAAATCTTTAACAAAAGAACGCCACGTTTCCATATAAGGTGTCTCATTCACAATAATTAATGACCCCCCTGGCTTTAACCATGCTTTCGCTTTTCTTAAAGCATTAACCAGCTCAGGCCCATCAAAAAAATGTAATACCCGGCAGATAAGTATCGCATCAAATTGATCATTTTCAAAAACAAATTCATTTGGAAATCGCCCAGCAACAGTTTGAAGGATTCCTTTTCCTAATTGTTGATGTTTTCTTTCAACAACAGCCAAATGCTCTGGACTAAGATCATTGCAAACGATGGAGGCACCTTCGTTAAGAGCTTTTAAGGTTGCCACCCCATAGGCTGCACCAATCTCAAGGACTTTCCCACCTGTAGACGCGACATTTTTTGCGATTTGAATAAAACGCTGAGAGTATTCATCCAACAAATCTGTTGTCATATAACCTTGCTGGTTTAAGGTAGGGATAAATTTCCCACTTGAATCAGGATCAGGTTCATTAAATTGAGCTAAAAAATCGTTTTCCGTTTTTACTTGAAAAAAATCTTGATAACCTGTCAATGCTCGTAGTAAATAATCATCCATCAAGGCAAAATCATTTTTATTGGATATTTTTTCAATAAATCCATCAATAACTCTTTCATTATATAGTTGATGCAATAAAGGTGGCACACCAAAATGCTGGCTCCACAAAGATTGCCGAAGTGATAGTGTATCCTGATTTGGATGCAATTTATAAAGGCTCTCAACAACAATTTCATTAATATATTGGCATTCTTCAGCAGTTACTGCGGTGGTCGCATTAAGAAAATCAATTAGCGTGCTGACTTGACTATTAGACCGCGCCTTAGACTTGATTGTATTGAGGGTACTCATCACCCTCTCCCTTTGTTCCATTATTTCCCTACAAACTGCTTGCGTATGGGGCATTGTAGCACATGATTTTTAATACAGATCAGTAGAGGTATTAAGGTTTGGGGGGGGGGGTAACACTTTACATTAGCCTGGAAGTAAAGGGATCTTGATTTTGACTCTGCTCTGTACCGAAAAACACTTAGGCTAAGAGGATCTTTAGATAATTAATCAAAGAATTAAAACAAACAATTTTTGTATAGACAATATTAAGTTTAATTGCTAATATTTTGGTACTTTGTTTTTTTTGCAGGAACAAAATAATGATGGTACCCGTACAGAATTTAGCTAAAGAGTTAGAAATTTCACCTCAACAAGTACGAAATTTGATCAAATCTGGTGAGATAGGAGGTGAGAAAGTTGGGAACATTTGGTTAGTTGATCCATCATCAATTGAGAGAGTAAAAAAACGGATAGTCATCAAAAGAGAGGATCGCAAATACACTGATGCTGTTCCGATATTTACAGCAATTAGTTATTTTTCTGGAGCTATGGGGTTAGATCTAGGTTTAAACCAAGCAGGAATTAAGCCTATTTTGGCCTGTGAAAATGACAAAACTTGTCGCGATACGATTATAGAAAACAATCCTAAGATTGGCTTGATAGGAGATATAGAGAATTATACTCCTGAAAATGTACTTGAAATGAGTAAAATTAAGCCTGGGAAATTAGATTTGATTATTGGAGGCCCTCCTTGCCAAGCATTCAGTAGTGCAGGAAAGCGACAAGGATTTGAGGATGCTAGAGGTAATGTATTTCTTACATATATAAAGCACATTATTAGCTTAAAACCTAAGTATGCAGTAATAGAAAATGTTAGAGGATTATTATCTGCTCCTCTTAACCACGTCCCTCATAATTTAAGGGCCAAAGATTGGCAACCGTCAGAATTAGAAGAAAAAGGAGGAGCACTAAAATATATAATTCGTTCATTAGAGCATGCTGGGTACGGTGTATCATTTAATTTATATAACTCTGCAAACTTTGGCTCGCCTCAAAAACGTGAGAGATTAATTATCATTTGCTGCCGTGATGGAAGCAAAGCCCCTTTTTTACAACCCACTCATTCTGAAAATGGTGCTTACAATCTACCTAAATGGAAAACATTAAGAGAAGCATTTATTGGACTAGATAGTATAGAGCATCATTATATTCCTTTTCCAGAAAAGAGACTAAAGTATTACAGAATGCTTAAAGCTGGGGAAAATTGGCGCGCTCTTCCAGTTGATATTCAAAAAGAGGCTTTGGGTAAATCATATTATGCTGGGGGAGGAAAAACCGGTTTTTTAAGAAGGTTAAGTTGGGATACCCCTTCTCCGACCCTTGTCACTCACCCTGCGATGCCTGCAACAGATTTAGCACATCCAGTTGAGAATAGACCTCTAAGCATAAAAGAATATAAAAGGATACAAGAATTTCCAGATAATTGGATCATAAAAGGTGGTAAATTAGAGCAATATAGACAAATTGGTAATGCAGTTCCAATTTCTTTAGGTAAAGCAGTTGGCAAATTGATCATGTCATTGTATAAAGGAAAAAATTATAGCAAAAATAATCTTGATTTTCCTTTTTCAAGATACAAAAATACTTGTCATGAAACTTGGAGTAGGCTGGCAACATAAAAATTATTGATAGAAAAATAATTTTTATGTTGCATTTGAGAATAAATATAGGCCTTTTAGTCCGACACTAAAAATCCAACATAATCATTTTCGAGCTTTAAGATCATATCTTTGATCTTTTCTAATAGCATTAGATAATCAATTCCAATCCTATTCCAGAAGGCCGACCCAGAAATTCTTGGAATTTCTGAATGATTAAATGTCCAGCTCGATGCGGTTTCAAAGCAAGCGCAAAAAATAGAATTTTCATGTAATAATAATTCACTAACTGATCTGTTTTTTTGACTACCTGTTAAAGTATTCTGTTGGGTTTTTAATTGAGCATAAAAAATTCCATCTAGTTCTTGGTCATAAAAAATCAGATCAATTCCTTTAATTTTAATTTTAAATTCTAATTCAGGATTTATTGCAAAAGGACTAAGGTTTGCAATTTTTTCCCACAAGCATCCCATTGTAGTGCTTAATGTTCTAGTAACATTATTACTAAAAGCAAGTTTATTAGCTCCAGAAAGTTCATAGATATTTTTGGGTGCAACCTGTAGCTTTTCGGACAAGGGAAAAGCTTTTTCTATTGCATTCAATGCTACAGGATAGAATGCATTAATTTCCGCATCAATTTTTTGAGATAAAAAAGTTTGGGGTATACAGCTATTTGTCATACCAATAGAACTTATTTTCAAAAAAATGTAATCTCGAATAAATTGGTTAATTACAGTTGAATATTTAGATGCCGCCCGCAAGTCTTCTGCAATATCTTCCGGAATTTCCAAGCCGTTACATAAATCATCAATAGTACTCTTTCTCTGTTCTATTGTTGAATTCCAAAGTTCCTGTGCTTTAACCATCAAAACTGCTCACAAATAAGTTGTCGGAATGGTACCATTTTTTTATGGGCCGTCATAATTTAATTTGGTGATTGCAATATTTTACCCAGAGTAAGATCAACAAAAAGCGTTAGTGTACCCTTCTTTCTGTAAATTGAATTGTTCTTGAAAAAGACAACCTTAAGTTCACCACAAACGGAAGGAGAAAGCACGATGGCTTGTCGAATAAAGGATAGCACCATTAACCCCGCTGTAAAACTTATTGCTGAGGAAGGATTCGAAGGTTTGCAAGAGGCTATTACATTATTAATTAATGAAGCTATGCAGATTGAGCGGTCACATCATTTGCAAGCGGAATCTTATGAACGAACGGAAGCCTTAAGTATTTTTAATTTATATGCGATACTCAAGCGACGACGAAGGGCTTGCTGTCCAGTGGGTTTGACTTGTACATCAGGTATGTTTGGTGCTTCTGCGGATGTTTCAGCCTCTAGCTCACAATCTTCAACTGAAACACTAGCTGGGCAATCGAAGCTTTCCTGGGAAGACACCATTCCTGTGTTTTTTTTGACATTGCTATTCATTTCCTTACCGCCCTCACTTCTTATCTTTTTAACATGTTTTTCTCTCACTGTCGCTGGCACAGAAGGGTAGGAAAACAACTAAAGTCAGGCCCCTAAATAAGTTGCTCCAGGCTATATATTAGAAACAACCTGCAGCTTTAGCTCTACGCTTTAAAAGCAACTTACTTACTATGGCCATTGCAATATGCCTCCATTTTTGACCATCTTAATGGTACAAGCCTTTCTGCTCCTGAAATTTATAACAGTTCAGCAAACTAAATCAATACCTTTCAGCGGGAGCCGCTGAATTTTTTTAAATTGCCTTGACAATTTGTCCGGAAAAGGGTTGCCATGTCAGTTTTGATGCTTTTTAATGTTTCATTCGCTCATGCTATATTGATAATTACTTGGCCATTCTGAGGGTACAAGCCCTTCTGCGCCCGAAATTTATAACAGTTCAGCAAACTAGACCAATACCTTTTCAGCGAGAGCCGCCGAAAGATAGTTAAACTACTTGTGAGAAAAGCAGATTTAAGCTACATTAAACATCGGCAGTTAAATTGTCATCAACTGAAGGAGAACGTAGTATGAAAAAGATCGTCAATGTCGTACAAGCTAGAATTTTTTGGAAATTAAAGCCTGCGATGTGTGGGTGAAATGAAGATGTTGGATAATGAGAGAAAAACATTTAATTTTTTTATGTTTAATCTTTTATTTTCGACTTCAGTATGCACAACCTTCTGTATAGCTATGCAGAAGGTTGTGCATGTCGATTATTTTATGATTTTTGGTAGTTGCTTCGTACTAACACTTTTTTTAACAATACTTAAAACAATGAGAGATATAAAAAAAACAGTCTAGCCTAGAGTGCTAAAGTCTTTCATGATAACTGTGTGCCCAAATTTAGTCCTGGTAGTAATAAGACAGTCTTTGGATGTTCTCTCAGTGATTTTAAGAATCTCTGGGTTGTCTAGTAATCAATATTTCTGATAATATAGTCGAGGATTAGACTTAGATATACGATTAATAGTGTGATGATATTGAATGGTATAAATTAAAACCTAGTTCTTTATAGAGTAACTGGCATTTTAAAATTGGTTGGGTAAAAAATGGACGGCCATGAAATCTGTTTATCATTGAAGATAGCAATAGAAACTTATGACCTAAGTTTTTTGAGAAATCCTACATCCTCGCACTACTCTCGAAAGGATGCACAAGATTACATAATAAAGTATAAAAGTAACTACTTACACCCCATTATGAATTAATTTTAAAATAAAACGAAAAAAGACTTGACAGCATTTTTCACCTTCTATTTAATTTTTCCTAAGCCCCCTAAAAGAGTACCTTTATGACTTAGCTACAGATCCAACACGAT
>JAJFKH010000085.1 GCA_021773305.1 Gammaproteobacteria bacterium
GATCGCCCAATTGCAAGATCAACAAAAAGCGATCACAATTTTTGCAATTTCATGATCAAGATCATGCAAATTTGCGATCAAGATGATGCAAATACCCACCTGCAAGCCTTTGCCGCCGAGCGGCAATTGCCGCTTAAAAACATCGCCGCAAAGCCCCCTTCTAATTATAACTCATTGATTTTAAATAATAAAATTATTGGCACGACAGTTGCTTAAGTATCTGTGACGAAATGACAGAGAAGATGGAAGCGGTCATGAACATATTTGGGATCCACGGGCAAGCCTTACTGTTTCACGAAAAAAGAGCAGAAGTGCTAGCGAGCAACTTGGCAAACGCTGATACCCCTCATTATTTGGCTAGAGATATGGAATTTGAGAATGTACTTAAGGAAACCCCTTTCTCCTTACAAAGTACAGATAAGCATCACATTCCAGTAACGCTCTCAAACTCTAGCGAAACATTGAAATATCGCGTTCCCATGCAGGCGTCGCTGGATGGCAATACCGTGGATGGCCAAATTGAGCAGTCTAAGTATACCGAAAATGCCATGCAATATATGGCAAGTTTGGGTTTTGTCAATGCTAGGGCAAGTACCCTTATGTTAGCGATTCGAGGAGAATAACCCATGTCATTACTTAATATTATGAATATTGCGGGATCTGCCATGGCGGCTCAAACCACTCGATTGAATGTGGTTGCGAGTAACTTAAGTAACCAAGATACGATCTCAGCGGATAAAGATAAAGTGTATCATGCACGCTCTCCAGTTTTTGAAACACTCTATCAGGATATGCAAGATGGCATTCGATCCGGTGTGGCAGGCGTGAAAGTGTCTAATATTATTGAAAGTGAAACAGAATTGCGACGTGAATATCAGCCAGGAAATCCTCTTGCTGATGATGAAGGCTACGTGTTTATGCCAAATGTCAATCCCATTGAAGAAATGGCAGATATGATTTCGGCCTCACGATCCTATCAAGACAATGTACAGGTCATTGAAACAGCTAAAAATCTTGCTTTGCGTACCATCCAAAGCATTGAAGATAGATAATAGGAGTTTTAAAAATGGAAAATATAGGTGGCATTAATAATAATTCCCTAGCAACTGTGGCTAATGCCACAGCATCATCAAAGCAAAAGGAAACGTCATTAAAGCAAAATGATTTTTTGCAATTGTTAGTGGCTCAAATGAGTAATCAAGATCCGGTAAATCCTCAAGATCCAGGCAGCTTCTTAGGACAACTTGCACAATTTGGTACAGTTGATGGTATCTCTGAGCTCAACAACTCGATGTCTCAATTGAGTTCTGGCCTGACGTCAAATCAAGCACTGCAAGCTTCCTCTTTAGTGGGACGGAATGTGGATATTAACAGCGAGTACGGCGTACTCACTCAAGAAGATGGTCTAAATGGCACGGTTACTTTAGAACAGTCGGTGAAAGATTTAAGATTGGTGATTACAGATGCTAGTGGTGAAGTTGTGAAAGAGTTACCACTAGGAGATAAACAAGCGGGTAATGTCCAGTTTAAATGGGATGGTATGAAAGATGATGGTGATAGTTGCCATTCAGGGAATTACCATATCAAAGCAATGGGTAGTGTGGCAGGTCAAAATTACGCTTTTCCAACGTTAGTTTCGGCTAACGTGGACAGTGTTACGATTGGGCAAGGCGACAGGGACGTTGCCTTGAATTTAAAAGGATTAGGCAGTGTTTTGTTACGGGACGTAACAAAAATTAGTTAATGACTTATTAGTAAGGGAGAATACCAATGTCAGTCAGCAATTCAGCACTTAGCGGACTTCGAGCAGCGACCACGGATTTACAGGTCACAGGTAATAACGTTGCAAACTCAGGAACCTATGGTTTTAAGCAATCTCGGGCAGAATTTTCAGATTTGTTTGTATCCGGTGTGCCAGGGATCCAAGTGGGTAATGGTGTTCAGGTTACAGGAATTTCTCAAGAATTTACTCAAGTGGGTTTTTCTGTGACGGGTAACCCTTATGATATGGCGATTAATGGCGATGGTTTCTTTGTGTTAAAAGGCGTGAGTAATAGTGCACCGAAATTTACTCGGGCGGGTAACTTCACTGTGGATCGTGAAGGTTACATTACCACCCAGCAGGGAGATCGATTGCAAGGGTTTGGTGCCGCGGATGGCACCATTACTGCAACGGTGGATAGTGTGGTGATCCCAAAAGACACTGCACCACCAACGCCCACAAGTACTATTAATATGAAAATGAATTTTTATTCAGGAGAGTCTGTTTTGGGATTACCGTTTGATAAAGATGACCCCAAAACCTACAATACTCGCGCTTCCGTTGAAGCCTTCGACAGCTTAGGCGAATCTCATGTATTAAATACTTATTTTGTAAAAACCGCAGATAATACCTGGGATGTTCATGTTGAATCCGATGGTACCATTATTGGAAGTGGTGATATTAATTTTGGTACGGATGGTACTTATCAAACTTCAACAGGATTGTCTGCATTATTATGGACTCCGGGGAATGGTGCTGCTACAAATCAATCTTTAGAATTTGATTTGAGTAATACGACCCAATATGGTAGTGATACCTTGGTGAAAAGTATTCAATCAGATGGTAATTCTAGCGGTAATCCTTCCGGCGTATCCATTGATAAAGACGGCATGATTTCAGTGTCTTATAGTAATGGTGATATTAAAACCATAGGCCAAGTTGCGTTAGCACAATTTGATAATCCCAATGGCTTGTTTGCAGCAGGAAATACTTCTTGGGGAGAAACCAACGATTCCGGTCGCCCGTTGATTAATGCTGCGAATAGCATCGGTGCAGTTAAATCAGGGGCTTTAGAAGATTCGAACGTGGATTTAACTGAGCAGTTGGTGCGATTGATTACAGCACAACGCACGTTCCAAGCCAATGCCCAGTCAATTCGAGCGGGTGATACATTAACCCAAACCATTATTAACATTGAGTAATAGAGGTTAGACATGGATCATTTTTCCTATATCGCAGCAACAGGTTCTGAGCAAATTATGCGGACTCAGGCGATGAACATTCACAATTTAGCGAATGTGAACACCACGGGGTTTCGTGCAGATTTAGCGAGATTTGAATCCAAGGCAGTCACCGGCGATGGTTTTCCCAGTCGTGTCTACTCTGTTGCTGTGGATAACAGTGCTGATTTTTCAGCAGGATCTATTCGCACAACTGGACGTGATTTGGATGTGGCGGTTGATGGCGAAGGTTGGATCGCGATTCAAGGAAAGGACGGTCAAGAAGGTTATACCCGAGCAGGTGGATTTAATATCAGTCCAGAAGGTATGTTGGTCACACCCAGTGGACAATTTGTGTTGGGCAATGGCGGCCCTGTTGCTATACCTCCTGCTGAGAAAGTGTCGATTGGATCTGATGGAACGATTAGTATTCAACCCCTTGGCCAAGGCCCTGAGGGGATGGCGCAATTAGACAGAATCAAATTAGTCAATCCTGAAAATCAAGAATTACAGAAAAAACAAGATGGCTTGTTTTATATGAAAAATGGCATAGATGCAGAGCCAGATAGTGAGGTTCATCTTGTGTCCGGTGCATTAGAAGGTAGTAATGTGGATGCAGTGGGTGCTTTGGTTAGCATTATGGAACTTTCGCGAGAATATGAGTTGGAAGTGAAATTGATGGAAGAAGCCAAAGATTTAGACCAAAGTTCGGCACAAATCATGCATATAAACTAACAGGGAAGGTCATATTATGAATCAAGCTCTTTGGGTTGCAAAAACAGGTCTCGATGCTCAACAGTTTTCGATGAACTCAATCACCAATAATTTAGCCAATGTTAATACAGTGGGCTATAAAAAAGGCCGAGCGGTCTTTGAAAGTTTGCTCTATCAAAATGTTAAGCAGGCGGGTAGCCAATCATCAGAAGATGCGACATTGCCATCAGGATTAACCCAAGGAACAGGGGTTAAGACTGTCGCGACTCAAAAAGATTTTAGCCAAGGTAATGTCATACAGACTAATAATCCATTGGATGTGATGGTTGAAGGACGAGGTTTTTTTCAGGTACTTACGCCAGATGGTAATGTGGCTTATACCCGGGATGGCGAATTTCAAGTGAGTTCCGATGGGCAAATAGTGACGGCAAATGGTAATGCACTGGCGTCTTCTATTACAGTGCCAAGTGGTGTGGCGAATGTGAGTATTGGCAGTGATGGTACCGTGAGTGCCTTAGGTGCTGGAGATGTTGCTCCTAGCCAAATAGGAACTATTGAATTATCAGATTTTATCAATCCTGCGGGTTTGCAACCCATCGGAGGTAACCTTTACTTAGAAACTGCTGCTAGCGGTAGTCCTCAAAGTGGTGCGGCAGGAAGTAATGGGTTAGGTTCTTTGCGTCAAGGCTCTCTTGAATCATCCAATGTGAATGTGGTCGAAGAGTTGGTCGGTTTGATTGAAACCCAGCGCGCCTATGAAATGAATTCAAAGGCAATATCGGCGATTGATAACATGATGCAGTACTCGGATCAAGTTCTCTAATATAGGTAACTCTGTTGAAAAAAATTGAGCGCGTTTTAAAAATTGCAATGATTGGAATATGGATGGTATCTCTGACTGCTTGTGCAGGCTATCAGTGGGTGCCACCTCATCCTGATGATCCTGAATATGCGCCGACTATTCCTCAAGCACCCAATCAAGTCCCTCAATTAACAGGTTCCCTTTATCAGGGCGACTCTGGTTTAGATTCCATGTTTAGTGACTTGCGTGCCTATCGAGTTGGCGACTTATTAAGGGTACGGTTATCAGAGACAACAAAGGCAGACAAGTCCTCTAATACTTCAACCAACAAAGCCACTGGGGTTAATGTGCAAAACCCAACGTTATTTGGTTCAACCCCTGAGTTTAATGTTCCCAAGGTTATTCCATTAGCAAGTAATACAAATAATAATTTACAATTTCAACTGGATTCAGATAGTAGTTTTACCGGAGATGGAACGAGTAGCCAAAATAACAGTTTAAAGGGTGAAATTACCGTGACGGTGGCACAAGTGCTGCCTAATGGTAACTTGATGATACGAGGAGAGAAATGGATCACTCTTAATCAAGGCGCTGAATTTATTCGCTTGGCGGGCATTGTGAGACCTTATGATATTGATCCAGATAATTCTATTTCATCAAGTAAAATTGCAAATCCACGGATTACATATAGTGGCACAGGGGCGTTGGCAGAGGCCAATCAACAAGGATGGTTAGCGAGATTTTTTAATGGGCCTATATTTCCGTATTAAATTAGCCGCCACTCAAATCATTGTGATGATGGGTGTGTGTGTGATTATCTTATTACCCACGGTGTCTCATGGGGAGCGGATAAAAGATCTTGCTTCTATACAAGGCGTTCGAGGCAATCAATTGTTAGGTTATGGTTTGATTGTTGGTTTAGATGGTACAGGTGATAAAATTAGTCAAACACGTTTTACTGAACAAAGTTTTCGAAGTATGTTAAATAAATTTGGTATTCGTGTTCCTGATGGGCAGTCTATTAAATCCAGCAATATTGCGGCGGTGATGATTAGCGCAGAATTACCCGCTTTCGCAAAGCCGGGGCAAACCATTGACATTACCGCATCATCCATTGGTAATGCGAAAAGTCTCCGGGGTGGCACATTGCTCATGAGTCCTGTAACAGGTGCGGATGGACAGACCTATGCGATTGCCCAAGGGAATTTAATTGTGTCGGGCCTTGGCGCTGAAGGCAGCGATGGTTCAAGGATCACAGTAAATATTCCAAGTGTTGGGCGAATACCCAATGGTGCGTATGTGGAGCGACCTGCACCGACAGTATTTGCGTTAAATGACACGGTGATTTATAACCTGCATCGGGCAGATTTTACAACGGCGGTGCATTTATCAGAAGCAATTAATCGACGATTTGGGCATTCTGTAGCAGTCCCCATGGATGCAACTTCTATCAAAGTGAGATTGCCTAACAATCAACATGAGCAGCTTATGGCTTTATCCGATATTGAAACCTTAGACATTTCTCCTGGTGAAGCGGAGGCAAAAATTGTCGTGAATTCACGTACCGGAACAGTGGTAATTGGTAATCATGTGCGAGTGAAACCGGCAGCAATATCTCATGGAACACTCGTTGTAACTATTTCAGAGTCTCCCTATGCTAGTCAACCAGAACCATTTTCTGCGGGAACAACAGCAGTGATACCCGACTCTCAGATCCAAGTCCAAGAAGAAGATAATCGAGCCTTTGTTTTTAATCCAGGGCCTAGCTTACAAGATATTGTGCAGGCAGTGAATAGTGTGGGGGCGTCCCCCAGTGATTTAGTTGCAATTTTAGAATCCTTAAAAAGTGCGGGTGCGCTACGTGGTAAATTAGTTGTTATTTAGAGGGTAGAGAGTCATGGCAATAGATTATGATGTCAACACAACAAGAGTTTATACAGATTTTAATCAACTAAAAACGTTAGAAACTAAAGCAAAAGATAATAGTGAAGCTGCATTAAGAGAGGTTGCGAAAGAATTTGAATCAGTGATGATGCAAATGGTCATGAAAAGTATGCGAGATGCCAACAAAGCATTTGAAAGTGATCTTGTGAATCATGATCAAATGGATTTTTATCAAAATTGGTTTGACCAGCAGCTAAGTCAAAACCTAGGGGATAAGGGTTTTGGTATTGCTGATATGCTAGTGAATAATTTATCTCGAACAAATCCAGCTGAACCAAAAGAGACGGCATAGGGAGAGTATCATGGGTGCAAATTTATTTGGTATTGGTAAAAGTAGTCTCGTTGCCTATCAAAAAGCACTCAATAATACGGGTAATAATATTGCTAATGTTTATACGGAAGGGTATAACCGAAAAACGGTAATGCTTTCAACAGTTGGTAAGAATGGCCTAGGAGGTGTTGAAGTCTCAGGGATCCAGCGAGCTTATGCAGCAAACCTCAATACGGAATTGCGTAATGGAATTTCTAATTATCATAAAATGTCTTCCTACTATGACTATGCTGTGCAGATGGATGATTTACTAGGAGATGAAAAAACAAATATCTCCGGTGGTTTGAACCAGTATTTTTCTGCATTGCATAATACAACAACAGATCCTACCTCCATTACCGCGCGGCAAGTGTTTTTAAGTAATGCTCAAACCTTAGTGGATAGATTTCATCATCTGTCGAATAAAATGGATAGTCAATATTTAGAGTTAAATATTGAATTATCCAATACGGTGAATGAGGTTAATACTTTATCGGAGAATATTGCATCGATTAACAGAATGTTGGGTGGAAATTTTGCAGGGGATTTGGATTTGCTGGATCGAAGAGATCAATTAATGAAAGAACTATCTGAGTACGTATCATTTAATACATTAGACAAAGACGATGGACAGGTTGATATTTATCTTAGTAGTGGCGATACCCTTGTGATGGGAGGGCGCGCATCAGAATTGACCGTGATTAACAGTAGTGAAAATCCTCGTAATGTTGATTTAGCGATGAAATCGGGATCTTCAACAGTATCTCTTGGTAATAGGATCAATGGGGGGAAAATCGGTGGTTTGTTAGATTACCGTAAAAATTTTCTTGATCCCGCAGAGCAAGATCTAAATCGCTTAGCACTGGTCATCACAGAGTCTGTGAACACTCAACACCAAGAAGGTATGGATCTCAATGATAACTTAGGGAAATTACTGTTCTCTGATGTGAATCAATCCAATTTAACCAGTTCCCGAGTTATTTCTACTTTAAATAATTCAGGTAGTGGAACTTTCACAGTGACTATTGATGATGCAACAGATCTTGAGGTGAGTGACTATCAGCTAACATTTACTAGCCCAACGGATTATCAATTAACCCGTATTTCAGATTTGACTACGGTGTCTTCCGGGAGCATCGGTGGGTTCCCTGAACAATTATCTGTCGATGGGTTTACGCTCAGTATTGATAGTGGAGCGTTTACCACTGGCGACCGATTTTTAGTTAGCCCAACGCGCTCCGCTTCTCATCAAATGGAATTATTGATTCATAACCCTGTTGAAGTTGCATTAGCATCGCCAGTGGCAATCACAGGTGATGATACAAACAAGGGTTCTGGTGCTGCGACACTAGAAGGCATTACTGATATTGATAATGGATCGTTTGCAACGCCTGGGCAATTGTTACCTCCGGTTAGAATTGAATTTCTTTCAACAACCAGTTATCAAATTGTAAATGATACGACGTCTGCTGTGATTGAGGGGCCAATTACCTATGATCCCGTCAATGGCGCGAGTGTTTTTCCAACACCTGGAAGTTATGACCCAGGTTACCAAGTAACATTATCAGGTAACCCAGATCCCGGTGATATTTTTTATGCAAAATATAATGCAGGTGCAGAGGGCGATGCTCGCAATGCTATTGCTATGACAGATTTACAATTTTCGAAAATTATGAATGGTGGGAAATCGAATATTTTTGATAGTTATAATGTGTTAACCGGGACGACTTCATCAAAAACCCACTTCTCGGATTTAAGCCAGCAAGCAAGCTCTGCATTAATTGAACAGGCACAGTCTCGGAGGGATAGTATTTCTGGGGTAAATATGGATGAAGAAGCCGCCAATCTTTTACAATACCAACAAGCCTATCAAGCAAGCGCGCAAATAATTGCTATCGCAAATAGTTTGTTTGATTCACTCATCAGTATCATTTAATCGAGGAATAGGTCATGCGAGTTTCAACCTTAAACCTACAAGTTAACGCTATGACAAAAATGTTAAACGTGCAAGAACGTGTTAAAAAAACCATAGAAGAAGTATCCACTGGGAAGCGATTTTCATCTCCATCAGATGACCCTGTCGCCTCATCCAAAGGAAATTTAATTCGACATGATAATAGTACGCTAGATATTTATCAGCAAAATAATATCTTAGCTGAAAATTTTCTTGCTAAAACAGAAGATACATTACAGCAAATAAGTCATGTTTTAATTCGTGTGGATGAATTACAAAAGCAAGCTTTAAATGGAATTTTGAAAGAATCAGATAAAGCTATTATTGCGAATGAAGTAGAACAACGATTGGATGAATTAATGGGACTTGCCAATACAAAAGACAATCAAGGAAACTATATTTTTTCAGGATTCAAGTCAGGCACACAGGCTTATGCAAAGCAGAATGGTATCGTGAGTTTTCAGGGGGATGGTGGGCAGCGATCTGTACAGATTGGTTCAGGTATTTATGTTCCCACTTCTTGTTCAGGGAAAGAGATATTTGAGAGTGTATTGAGTGGGAATGGCACATTTGTGACAGGTGATGGGGTGGTTGATAATACGGGGACAGGTATTATCTCATCGGGATGTGTGCAGGATAAAAATGCTTTTATTGCTGAAAATTATTCAATACGTTTTGTCACGAACAGTAGTTCTGAATTAGCCTATGAAGTGACTGGGAGTACCTCAGGACAATTAATTCCACCACCACCTGCAACATCCCCAGCAGATGCTCCAACATATAATAGCGGTGATGCGATAAATTTTAATGGGATTAGTATTTCTATCACGGGTCTCCCGGAGGTTGGCGATGATTTTTCGGTAGCGCCAAGCTTCCAGCAAAATGTGTTTACCTCTTTGGAAAATATTATTACAGCACTACGCATGCCAGATGTTAACAGTGTTGAACATGCAAAATATGTGAATGAAATGGATAGGGCGGCTTGTGCTCTTGATAGAGGTATGGATCAAATTATTTTGTCTGTTACTAAAGTCGGAACGAATTCTCAGGTATTAGAAAGTCAAAAAAACATTAATGATGATTTGAAAATATATAATGAAAAATCACTTTCGGCTATCGAAGATATAGATCCGGCAGAAGCCATTAGTCGTTTAAGTTTAGAAATGAATGTGTTGCAAACAGCTCAGGCAAGTTTTGCCAAAGTCATGCAACTTTCTTTATTCAACTTTATCTAGAGCGAATTCAGGGACGAGGCTGGTGGATTGAATGACTCGATTTCTCCCTTCACGTTTGGCTCGGTAAAGGGCTTCATCGGCTATAGCAAGGAGGGTTTCTGAATTGCGCATTTGAGGGTTGTATTGGGCCACGCCAATGCTACAAGTGAAGTCTATTTTATTTTGATCATTAATAGGGATATGCGCTACTTCGATAATATAGCGTAATTTTTCTGCAACCTTCACTGCATCATCAAGATGGGTTTCAGGGAGCACAATACTGAATTCTTCTCCGCCGTAGCGAGTAACAATATCTGTTGTTCTGAGACTGTGTTTTAATATTTTACTCACAGATTTGAGTACTTCATCCCCTGCACTATGGCCATATTGATCATTGATATTTTTAAAATGATCTAAATCTAGCATTAAAACTGAGAGATTATTATGGTATCTTTTTGATTTTTTCACTTCATCTTCCATTTTTTCAATAAAAAATCGTCGATTGTGCACGCCGGTTAATGCATCGATTGTTGACAAGTATTCTAATTCACGAGACTTTCTCTTTAAGGCTAATTCATTGAGTTTATGTTTGGTGATATCGTAGCTAATAACAAAGTAGCCGGCTACTGCTTGGTTATTATCAATGTTGGGGACAAAGTTCGCAGAATAATACGTTTTCCCCCCATGACTGACATCTTGACTTTCAAAAACACGGCTACCACCTTGTAGTACCGAATCAATATGATCTTTTATCTGGTTGTATTTTTCAACACCTACAATATCCACGACTTTCTTGCCAATAATATTTTCTGGTGTGCTGTTATAACGGGTGGCATAATGAATATTACAAAATTGATAGATCTCATCATTATTAATGTAACAAACTAGCGCTGCAATGCCATTTGTGACCAGGCGTAATTGAGTTTCATTTTCTTTCTGTAAATTTTCAGCAGTGCGAATGCTCTGTTGCATTTGACGAAGGGATGTGAGTAATTTGCCAATTTCATCATCAGATTGTATGTTTACAGAGACGTTTCTTTTACCACGGCTAATTTTATTAGCAATGGAGGTGGCACCATTAATCTGTTGGATAATTTTTCGAGTGATTATTGAGTTAATGAGTAATGCAAAAATAACGGTTAAAAAGGATAGGCTGATGCCGTTAATCAGTGTGTCATATTCAATGGTTTCAACGTGTTTAATAGCATTTTTCCATTGGTTTGATAGATAGTACATTTCATGTTGATTAATGTTCAAGGGTATTTGTGTATTCGCAAGCTGTTCCATTTCATTTGCGGCAGTTTTGACTTGGAGATATTCATAGCCGGATAATATTAGGAGTGCCAAAAGAGGGATGATGGTCAGGGCGAGTAGTTTGAATTTCAACGTATACCGTTTTAGCAAAATAGCTTTCCTTGCTCGTGATAAAATTAATAATACCTTAACTATGAGCATAATAAGTTTTACGAAAGTTTGCCAATGTGTTGAAAAATAGTTTAAAAATTACCTGAAAATACTTTAAAATCAATTTGTTATTAATTCTGTTGGAAATTTACTGTGTAATGTCTGAGGCACCCGAGCATCAAACTGTCGATTTGAACGGATAATATTGACTTTAATGTAGATGTCAGAGTTAGGATGTGAAACATTTGCCGTGTCGTAGGTTGTTGCCTGAGGTGTTTCAGGATTTCTCGTTGAGGTTAACCCAACATTCGTCCACTCCCCTAAAGGAACCGTCATCACGGTATTAATTTTTTCCTTTTGGACAGGACTGGTTTCTCGAAGTTGTTGGCTTCTATCGTCTTCAAGCTGTTGATGTTGCCAGTTAATTTCTAGCTGCACGTGATCACCTACCAATGTGGGCGTGACAATGATGCCAGAGCGAATATTTTTATAGCGACTGTATCTAGCGATACCTAGATAACCAACGGCATAATCTCGCCTGGGAATGGCGCTTCCTGTGGTAATGAGTGCTGCCTGACCATTTTCCACGGTAATCTGCTGTGTGCTATCTCTGCGGTTTTTGGTTTGTGTATTATAGACAATGACATTGTCCCTCAATGCCTTTTCTGTGTCGTGGCCGGGATGGTGAGTCCGACTCACAGACAAGATGAGATTTTGGGGAGGAATATCAATTTGCGCTAAAAGCTGTTGGATTTGGTTGAGATCTTCTGCATTGGCTCTAATGATTAATTGCTGCCCTTGCCCGGAAATGGCGCTACCCGGGGGCAGCAAGGGTTCTATGACAGGAATCATACTCGCTGCGGTTGTGTTATGCAGATTAAAAGTTTGTATAGTGAGTGCCTGGGTGCTAGTTGCCCCAAATATCATTAGCAGTAATAGCACCTTTTTCATAGGCTGATTTGTCCTGACGGATCCATCTATAAAGGTTAGCTGATCCTCAGTTTTTTTGCCACTGGGTGAGTGCTGCGCTACTGCTGCCCAGAAAAAAATTCGTGAGTGCCTTGAGCGCGGATGGCATCGTCTAAACGATTGAGAGCGTGGCCATAGGCAGCTGTTCGCATGTCACAGGCTTTATTTTCCATGAAACTATAAACATTATTGAATTCTCTTGCCATGATGGTTTGTAATTTTTGATGGACTTCCTCTTCGCCCCAGTAGTAGCCATTTTTATTTTGTGCCCATTCAAAATAACTGACGGTGACACCTCCAGCATTCGCTAAGATATCGGGAATAATCAGGGTGTTTTTTTCTGTGAGGATCTTGTCTGCTTGGGATGTAACAGGGCCATTGGCGGCTTCTACAATAACGGAGGCTTTAATATTCGGCGCATTTTTTTGAGTGATTTGATTTTCTAAAGCTGCGGGTATTAATATATCAACGGGTAGTTCTAATAGCTCTTCGTTTGTAATATGTTGAGCATCCACGGCTTCACAGACAGAACCTTCACAGTAGACGGCTTTGACTCGTCGAGTAGAATTTTTAGCGTGAATTAAGCTAGGGATATCAAATCCTTGTTCTCGATAAATACCGCCTTGGGAATCACTCACAGCAACGATGGTATAGCCTGCTTGATGCAATAGATTAGCAACATGTTTCCCAGCATTGCCGAACCCTTGAATGGCAACTTTAATGTCTTTGGGATCCCAGTTGCGTTTTTTACGTAATTCTTCAATACAATAGAATACGCCTCGCCCAGTGGCATCATCGCGACCTAAGCTACCGCCTAAGGGGATGGGTTTGCCGGTGATGACAGCAGGTGTATAACAGCGAGATATTTTTGAATATTCATCCATCATCCAACCCATAATGCGCGCATTGGTATAAACATCGGGGGCAGGGATGTCTGTATCAGGGCCAATAAAATCAGCAATTTGTTCGATAAAACTACGACTCAAACGTTCTAACTCTAAGCGAGATAAATTTTTAGGATCGACGCTGATACCGCCTTTTGCGCCGCCGTAAGGGATCCCCATTACGGCACATTTGAATGTCATCCAAAATGCGAGGGCTTTGACTTCATCCATATCTACATTGGGGTGGTAACGTAAACCACCTTTGGTAGGCCCCCGAGTATCGTCATGACGTACACGGTAGCCAGTAAATATTTGTAAACTGCCATCATCCATCCTCACTGGCACCGAGACTTCCAATATGGATTTAGTAAATTTGAGCCGGTTTAGGGATTCTTTGTCGATATGTGCATGTTTATAGGCTTCGTCTAGTCGTGCGACGGCGTCTTCAAATAGGCTCTTTGCCATTGTCTATTGCTCCTGTTCCTTTTCTTAAATTACGTAGCCAAAACATAAAAAATGGCGGACATGACATGATAACAATCCCGCTGATGAGGATAATTTCATAATTTCGGGCGCTGCCCACGTCAAGATCAGAGGGCGGGAAAAAGCCAATGCATAAATTGAAAATGCTAATAATAAGTCCTAAACCGCCAATTAATAGAACCCCTGGGAGTCCGCCAGGAATTTTAAAGGGACGTTCGATAGCCGGGTATTTCAATCGCAGTGCCACCACGGCAACAAACATCAAAATATACATACCCATGTAAAGTTGTGATGCCATCACTGTAAGAAGCCAGTAAGAGCTATTCACGTTTGGCATGAAAATAAAAATAGAGGTGATTAAGCTGACCAGGATCCCTTGGGTGATGAGTAAGCTGCTGGGAGCATTTTTATTATTTTCACGATGAAGGAAATGGGCAATGTCAGATTCTTTCAACGCGACTAATAGGCCGCGATTGGGTGCAATGATCCAATTGCTCACACTTCCCATGGTACCAAGAATAATGCATAGGGCCATAATGGGAATCAAAAAGCTGAGATTGTAGGTATCAAAAAAAGCTTGTATAGCTTGCATGATCCCTGCCACGAGGCTCAATTGCTGGTTTGGGACAATCAGTGCGATGGCTAGCGATCCTAGAAGCATGGTTGTGAAAATAATCATGACGGAAATAATCAATGCGATAGGGTAAGCGCGTTTTGGATTTTCTACATCTTGAGCATGGGCTGTCGCAATTTCCATACCACTAAAACAAAGGATAACCGCGGTGAGGGAAACTAAAGAGCCAGGATCGTGAAAATTCGGTGTGAAGGAACTCGTGGTAAATGTGAGTTGCAAATCGTGCCCTGTGACAACCCAAATAATACCGAGAAGGATGATCAATCCCATGGGAAGCAGCAATCCTGCGATTCCACAAAAAGCACTAAATGCCGCAGAGAATTTTATACCGGCCAGATTTAGAAGGGTGAGTCCCCAGAATAAAATATTGATAGAGGCCATGAGGAAATATTTATTGCTTGCTAAGGCTGGATGGATCAAATAGGCGAGGGTGCCCCCTAGGGTAGAGAGTATGGCAGGATACCAAATAACATTTTCAATCCACTGGAACCAAATGGCTAATAGTCCAAAACGTTTGCCAAAAGCTTGTCTTACCCATACATAAATGCCCCCGGTTTTAGGCCAGGTGGATGCAAGTTCTGAGGCAACCAATGCGCTAGGGATTAAAAATCCAATTCCAGAAATAATAAAAAATACAATCATCTGGCCACCAAACAGCGCAGTTGTGGGCAGATTGCGGATACTATCTACGGAAGTAATGGTGATCATTACTAGAGCAAAAATACCCAGGGCTTTGCCGGGTTTTATTTTCTTTTCAGCGGATTGAGACATGAGCTTGGTGAATTTTTGGCCTAACTATGGAATCGATTGTCCATAATAAATGGAGAACCGAGATCAATGCAAGGAGTTTTATACTGTGAGCGGTAGTTAAAGATACTTATGATACTGTTTCAAATGAAGACCCGAGATGAAGGTAAAGAGTTCGCGGTTTTGGGTTTCGTCAATTTCTACGAATTGGCAGCCTACGGTGCTAGATTTGCTGACGCCATTGTATCTAACGTAAACAATTTCCAGCTGGTGCTCCATCTGAAGGCCATTTTCTTGTTCGATATTGCACAGCCTTTGCATTTCACTTGGCTGGAGCTTTTCTCGGAGATCACCGTCGAAGGATGCTTTCATGCCAGCTGTTGAAATATCTTCCAAACGACCGAGAAGAGGTTCGTCATCAATGTCATTGATGATAATTTGAAAATGTTGATTGATGCTGACAGACGTTCTGCGGGTCAGACGTTGCTCAATATTTTCCACGGTTTCTGGTAACTGGAAATAGAAAATATCCAGTCCTTCATTTTTGCTGCCAAGTAATTGGGTTGAAAATGCCATATTTTGTGTACTGTTAGGCAATGTTGCCAGGGAATAGGAGATGTCTCCACTCGGAGGCAAGGTTGTATCTGGTAGTAGGCTGAGCAGTTCAATGGTGTTTTTAGCAGGTTCAATTTTGCTGATGAGGAAGGTTAGCACTTGGTCACATTTTGGTTCTGTGAGATGTAGCTGAACACGATTTTTGCGCAAGGACTCGAAGATCGCAATGACGCTGTCTTTTTGAACCTTTTTCTTGCTGGGTTGCAGGAGTTTGGGTAAGCCCATATTTGTGGCCATAATTTGGATCTGTTATGTTAACAAATAGTTGAAAATTAAGGTTTTTGCAACGTTATGGTGATGAATTCAAGTGTGGGAAGCATTGTGGATCGCTTTAAGGTAGTAGTGCCATCCCTTGACCCAGGCTCATCATCGGATAGGCCAGTATGATTTCCGCTAATTTTAACCCCATCATCACCGGGATCGGGGAAATATCGATACCCCCAATGGTTGGGATCATCCGTTGAGCAGGCCCTAAAATGGGAGCCGTCATACGGTAAAGTAAATCTAAAATAGGGTTATATTGATTAGGTCTTACCCAGCTAATAATGATTTGGAATAAAACGGCATAAAAATATAAGGTAATGACTTGATCAAAAAAGTCACCTACTCCATAAATGAGTAAGCCGGAAACATGGTGGATGGCTTGATGCTCGATGAAAAAAACCAGGGTAACCTTGATCATTTCAAGGGCTACAATCAGTCCTACAACGGCACAATCAATACCTTTGGTGACAGGTAAAAAGCGCTGCAAAGGCTGTACGGTGGGTCTTGTTAGTTTCATGACAAATTGTGAAACAGGGTGATGAATTTCTGCTCGGATGGCATGCAGCACAAGGCGCAACACCAATACCATAACATAGCTCTCAAAGCTCACTTGTATGATAAACAAAGCGGCTTGTTGAAATGTACTCAGCATAATTAACTCATATTTTAATCAACGACATGCCGCTAGTATATACTTGTCACAGGCAGGATTACAGTTTTTAGCACCCATCTTGCATTTATCTCTGAACAAAAAGGTTAGGAACGAGGCCCAAAGAGATCCGTGCCGATCCTCACCATGGTGGCACCTTCTGCTATAGCGGCTTCCAAATCTTGGGACATGCCCATGGAAAGGGTGTCTACCTGAGAATATTGATGCTGTAGGGCTGTAAAATAGCCACATAGTTCCTTGTAGGTGGCTTTTCGTTGTGTGGGTGATTGTATATTCATCGGGATGGCCATGAGGCCCCGCAAGCAAAGGTGAGGTAGCTTGGTAACCTCTTTGGCTAGCGCTTCAATGTCTGCTGGGTTGATACCGGCCTTTTGAGGTTCTTGATTGATGTTTACCTGAAGTAAAATATTCAGTGGAGGTTTTTCGGTGGGTCGTAATTGGGAAAGTTTCTGGGCAATTTTAAGACGATCCACACTTTGTACCCAATGAAAATGTTGGGCAATATCTCGGGCTTTATTGCTTTGAATTTGACCGATATAGTGCCATTCCAAAGGATATTGGGCAAGGGCCGCCATTTTTTCTAATGCTTCCTGGAGATAGTTTTCTCCAAATGCGACTTGCCCCATATCTATGGCCTGTTTAATGTCCCCAATAGAATGTTTCTTGCTCACAGCAAGTAATGCCACGGATCTTGGGTTGCGGTCAACTTGTTCTGCGGCGTCTATAATTCTCTTATGGGTGGATGTAAATCGTTCGCAGATATCGTGCATGTTGTGATCTCAAGGGTAGTTGAATGGATATAACCGAATTATTAGCGTTTAGCGTCAAAAGTAAAGCCTCCGATCTGCATTTATCCTCTGGGGAGCCGCCGATGATTCGGGTTGATGGGGATTTGCGACGAGTGAACTTGCCTCCCATGGCATCAGAAGACGTCAATAAGCTGCTCTATGACATCATGAATGATCAACAGCGAAAAGCCTTTGAAGAATTTTTAGAAACGGACTTTTCCTTTAGTGTTGCAGGATTAGCTCGCTTTCGGGTTAATGTGTTCCTCCAGAATAGAGGGCCAGCGGGTGTCTTTCGAACGATTCCCCCTCGGGTTGCGACCATGGAGCAGTTAGGGTTGCCGGAAATTTTTAAAGATATCGCCAATCGACGTAATGGGTTGATTCTTATCACGGGGCCTACAGGCTCTGGTAAAAGTACCACACTGGCGGCAGTGATTGATTATATTAATGAAAATCGATTTGAACATATCATTACGATTGAAGATCCCATTGAATTTGTGCATGAATCAAAAAAATGCCTCATTAACCAACGGGAATTACACCACCATACCCGAGGTTTTGATGAAGCCTTACGATCGGCTTTGCGAGAAGATCCCGATATTATTTTGGTGGGAGAAATGCGTGATCCAGAAACGATTCGATTAGCCTTAACCGCCGCTGAAACTGGACACCTGGTTTTTGCCACAGTGCATACGACTTCGGCGGCAAAAACCATTAATCGTATTATCGATGTATTTCCTGGGGGTGAAAAGAATATGGTTCGCTCTATGCTGTCGGATTCTTTGCGGGCTGTGGTATCCCAAGCCTTACTACCTCGGGTTGAGCGAGGCCGTGTCGCTGCCCTAGAGATTATGATGTGTACCCCTGCTATTCGTAATTTAATTCGAGAAGATAAAGTGGCACAAATGTACTCTTCTATCCAGACAGGTCGAGAGCTGGGTATGCAAACTTTAGATCAACATTTAAGAGAGTTAGTTGATCGCAAGGAAATCACCTTGGCTACAGCGCAAATGTATGCTGAAACCAAGGATGCTTTGGGATAGTTAGACGCTCACTCCTATTGAGGGCCTGCATCAACAATGCTTTGATCCACATCAAATTTTTTGAAATTTTCTTTAAATAAATCCATCAAGGTTTGTCGCTTTTCATCAAAAGCATTGGCATCAGACCACGCATTTTTAGGGTTGAGTACATTTGCATCCACGTGGCGTAAGGCTTTTGGCACAGAAAAGTTAAAGCCTGGTAGTGTTTCAAGCTCGCAGTTGTTTATTTCACCACTGAGAATGGCATCAATGATGGCTCGGGTGGTAGGAATACTGAATCGCTTACCGCCATTGCTGTAATCACCGCCAGTCCAGCCAGTGTTAACTAAATAAACGTTGGCTCCGGTTTCTTCCATGCGCTTCATCAGTAATTTTGCGTAGACAGCAGGGGGACGAGGAAAAAAGGGTGCGCCAAAACATGTGCTGAAGGTTGATTGAATACTCGCGGTTTGGCCGACTTCGGTGCTCCCTACAAGAGCTGTATAACCACTGAGAAAATGGTAAGCGGCTTGCTCTTTACTTAGGACAGAGACAGGAGGCAACACACCGTAGAGATCACAGGTTAGGAAAATAACGGCATTCGGCGTGCCAGCTTGGTTGGCCTCTACTCGAAGAGGGATATGTTTTCTGGGGTAGCCGGCACGGGTGTTTTGAGTGAGGCTTCCATCACTATAATCTGGTATGAGTGTGTTAGGATCAAGCACGACATTTTCCATAATGCTGCCACGACGAATAGCGTCCCAAATGACTGGTTCTTTTTCCTGGGAGAGATCGATGCACTTTGCATAACAACCGCCTTCGAAATTGAATACAGCGTCACGGCTCCAGCCATGCTCATCGTCACCAATTAAAAAACGTTTGGGATCTGCTGAAAGGGTGGTTTTTCCCGTTCCGGATAAACCAAAAAATAAAGCAACATCCTCATTTTCTCCCATATTGGCGGCGCAATGCATAGGAAGGATGTCATGTTCTGGGCACATATAGTTAAGGACGGAGAACATGGATTTTTTCATTTCTCCTGCATAATGAGTTCCGCAGACTAAGACTTTTTTCTCCGTGAAGTTAATCATGATTGCCGCTTCACTATGGGTGCCATCCACCGCTGGATCAGCTTTGTAATTAGGAGCGCACATGAGAGTCCAGTCAGTTTGTCCGGCAATTGAGCGCTTGGGTTTGATAAACAAATTTTGTGTGAACAAATGATGCCAGGCCAGCTCTGTCATGACCTTTACTTTGACATGATCATTTTCATCAGCGCCTACTTGAAGATGAGAAATGAAGTGTTCTTTTTTATTGAGGAATTGGTTAACCTTAGTCCAGAGCTGAGTGAATTGATCTGTCTCAATAGGGCGATTAACTATGCCCCAATCCACTGTATCGGATGTGGTCTTATCTTGTACAATGTAACGATCTTTTGGGGAGCGTCCAGTTCTTGCCCCGGTTTCCACAGCCAGTGCACCGTTGCTTGCAAGACGGCCTTCTTCACGGGCTAAAGCGAACTCAATTAATTCATCTTGGGTAGGATCAACATGGATAGGGTTTTGAGCTGTTGCCATAGCTGCGGCCTTGGTTGTCATTTTGGGTGCTTCCTCTATTGAGTGCTAAATTGAGGTGCATATTATGGCAATTTTTTGCAGAAGTTACAAAATTTCTGCTCTATTGAAATGAACATAATATATCATCAACAAATAAACATAAGGTGTCTTAAAATTAGCTGGGTAATTGTCAATGGCTGTCATATTACGAGTGCTTGGAACAGGCTTTGGTGGAGTAGGATAAAAAATCGCTGCTATCTGATGAGCAGGGCTGGTAGGTATTAAATCGGTCTAAGTTAAATGTGATATGATCTAATCCCATCATGGAGAAACGTTGTTTTCAAGATGGATTGAAGGATTTTTCTAAGCATCTGATCCGGTGGCTCAAGCTACTTTACTCACCTATGCTAAGCCCGATGTCTTGAAACAATTTAGCCAACAAGATAAAGATTTTATTGCACAGAAATTAGGTGATTCTGTTAGACGAGGGGCCAATGAAAAAAATGCAGAGGTTCGTTACAAATTGTTAGGTGCCTTAACGATTTTGAACGGTTCAAAAAAGAGGAGTGAGCATAGAGGATTTTGATATATAGTTAGCTATGACGTACCAATAAGGTATATGCATATCTTCTTGAGGTGAGTGATGCACAAAATATCTGATGAACAAAACTGGAAGTGCTAAATCGGTCTAAGTTAGGTGTAATATTATCGAATCCCGCCATGGAGAAACGTTATTTTCAAGATGGGTTGAAGGATTTTTCTAAGCATCCAGATGAAATGACGTTGGGCTATTTAGCCTTGATAGTCGATGGCCGATAGTATTATTGAAACGAATGATCCGGTAGTTCAAGCTACTTTACTCACTTATGCTAAGCCCGAGATCTTGAAACAATTTAGCCAACAAGATAAAGATTTTATTGTACAGAAATGAACCTAACATTGACAGGGGGAATTCTTCAAGGTATTCTCTACTAGCTCATTGAACAATAAGGTAATAATAAGGGAATTTCTATGGCAGGTTCAGTAAGTCAACAATCTAAGCATGTCAGGGCGTTACAAGCTTTCTTGACGAATGAGAATAATTTTTTTAACCATATAAAAACATTGGTGGAGCATAGTCATTATTTTGCAAATATTTTGCCGGATTACGGCTATTTTCAACAATTTATAAAGCCCCTGCAAAGTTTCGTTGATGCTGGGAATTTTTTTTCAGCCATGGGAGCGCCAGAAGATATTAATGAAGACAATTTTATGGGTAGGGTTACGTTACTCCATAATATTATTTGTCTGTCCGATCGCTTCGCTATCAAGAGTATCCCTGGATTTGCAACGCTAGCTATCAATTATGGTGGATATGTATCCTATCTTAATGAACATAAAGAAGATATTAATAGGCAATCACAAATAAAGCTCACAGTAGAGCAGAAAAAATTTTTTAAAGATAATAATTTGCCGCCATCGACTTTTTTAGGGAATTTTTTAATTAAACCGATTCAGCGTATCGCTCAATATCCATTGCAATTGACAGATATTTTCAGAGCGTTGCCTCAAGGCCATGATGCGTTTGAAAAGATGCAGGCGATTGCCCAAGAAGCAGAGCGATTAGGAAAGCAGGCCAATACGGTCAAGCGAACACCTAAAGAATTTAGGCAATTGCCATCGGGGTTGTTAAATTCTCCTATTACACCAAAGAAAACCCAAAAAAAATTCAAACAGGCAAGGTTTGACTCGGGAGTGTTGCAAGCACCGGATAACACAGAAGCCAAACCCGAGAAAGATCAGAGCAGCCAAGCGTTGCCGCTCATTGCAAATCTATTGCGACTTATTCATTACTATACAAATGGCCCCATGGCGAAAGAGATGATTAATAGCACATATGAGGAACGAAGGCCTATTCCAAGGGTAAAATCATCGTCTTCATCGCTAAAAAAGCTACTGTTACAGTTTGAAAAAGACTTGCTAAAACTTTATTTTTGCAAAGATGGCAATATTGCAGGAGATATACAACGTATCAATGGGATTATCGATGCTTATGACAATAAACTAAGGAAAAATATAACTTCTGAAGCAGGGAAAAAAATGAGAGCAACCCTATCTTATTTAAAAACTATCCATAATGGTAACTTAGAGGCTGTATCTGAACCCATATTTCCTCTGGTATTGTTTGATTTTAATTCTAATGAATTGCAGGCCAACAATTTTATTCAGAAAAGTTTTTTAGGTCGTCTTTTAGCGCCTGTAATGTCTTACTCTAAAAAGGTACGTTGGTCTTTTTGGCGACGGGTGATTACAACGGATCCAGACAAACTCAAAGCGAAGAATAGGATAATCAATCAACTAACATCCCTTATGAAGTTGAGCATAGAGCAACGCAGTAAAGATCACCCAAATCTTTGGGATAGTGCGATAACTTTATTTAAAAAGCATACTTTTTCTGGTGGGAAATTCCAGAAAAAATATGCTCGAAATGCCTTTGGTTATGCATATAAACAGGTAGAATCTTACCTTCAAGAGGTGGGTGCGGACGATCAGAATGTTAGATCTCTGTTGAGGTCTTAAATTTTACCCGGACTCTATCAATGTACAATTTTTTCGCACTCAGTATATTAATACTTTTTTAACTCTAGGTTAATAAAGGCAATTAATGGCGAAAAGACTTGCAGGGCCATGGGATAACATCGATACTTAGCGGTATGAAGCATGAAAATTTTGAGTTAATAAATAATTTTCTTATTGCAATGCCTGGTTTGGGGGATTTTAATTTCAATCAGGCCGTTGTCTATGTCTGTGCTCATAATGAAGAGGGCACCATGGGGGTTGTTGTGAATCAGCCTTTTCTCGAGGTGAGTCTGGGAGAAGTGCTGGAACAGATGAACATTGATGTGACCGATAGCCAGGTTAATAACTTTCCTGTTTATTTAGGCGGCCCTGTTCAACCGGAAAGAGGATTTATCATTCACACCCCTAACAATGCCTGGCAATCTACATTGATTACTAGCAGTCAGCTAGGTGTGACGTCCTCAAAAGATATTTTACAGTCTATTGCCGTGGGAGATGGCCCAGACGATGCTATTGTGATCCTTGGCTATGCGGGTTGGGGAGCTGGGCAATTAGAAGAAGAGATTGCGAAAAATTATTGGCTAGTGGCTCAAGCAACTCCAGAAATTTTGTTTAATACACCTATCAATCGTCGCTGGGAAAAAGCGGGCGCATTATTGGGCATTGATATGCTCAATATATCGAGCGATGTTGGGCATGCCTGATGACAATTTTTATAACGGCTTAGATCTACGCTGCCATGTATCAGGTGTATTGCTTGGATTTGATTTTGGTACGAAACGTATTGGTGTGGCCGTTGGACAAACTTTGCTTGCATCGGCAAATCCTTTGACTCCGTTGCTTGCAAACGACGGCATCCCTAATTGGTCTGAAATAGACGATATACTGGATAAATGGCGGCCTGTGGGACTGGTTGTAGGGATCCCCTTCTATCGAGATGGCACGGCCTCAGAAACAACCTTTCAAGCGCGAAAATTCGCAAGACGATTAAAACTTCATACAAAGCTTCCCGTGTTTCCTATGGATGAAACCTTATCTAGCCAACGGGCTGAGGCTGAAATTGTCGCTCGAGAAGGCAAGGGCGCATTAAAAAAGTATTCTGTGGACAGTGTTGCCGCCTGCTTAATATTGGAAGATTGGTTGCAAAATGTTGCAAATTGTTCAACAAATGATTAGAATGCTCGGGCTAATTGGCAACAATGAGATGATGAGATGGATATTTCTCAATTACAACTGGACAGCGACGGTAAATTACGTCATTTTTTGAGCATTGATGGTTTAAACCGGCAAATCCTCACAGACATCCTTGATCGCGCAGATTCTTTTTTAGATATTACCCATCGTATCAATAAGACCGTGGATTTATTGCAGGGCCGGACAGTCATTAATTTGTTTTTTGAAGCCAGTACACGGACTCGTACGACCTTTGAACTAGCCGAAAAACGCTTATCTGCCGATATTATCAATCTAAATATTGCAACATCTGCCACCAATAAAGGTGAGTCCCTGTTAGACACCATACGTAACCTACAAGCCATGCAGTGTGACATGTTTGTGATACGCCATGGGATGAGTGGTGCTTCACAGTTCATAGCGCAACATGTAGCACCTCATGTAGCGGTTGTTAATGGTGGTGATGGTTGGCATGCTCACCCAAGCCAAGCCATGTTAGATATGTATACGATTCGCCACCACAAGAAAAACTTTGAACCGCTGCGAGTGGCGATTGTAGGAGATGTCATGCATTCTCGAGTCGCTCGTTCACAAATTCATGCGCTGAATATGTTGGGCGTCCATGAAGTCCGCGTCATTGGTCCGAAAACATTAATGCCCACCGATATTGAAAAAATGGGTGTCACGGTTTTTCACAAAATAGAGCAAGGCCTGAAGGATGTTGATGTGGTGATTATGTTGCGTTTACAAAACGAACGCATGCAAGGCGCATTCATCCCCAACCAAGCAGAATTTTATCATACTTACGGATTAACGGCAGAGCGCTTCACGTTGGCAGCGCCTGATGCGATTGTGATGCACCCTGGGCCGATTAATCGTGGTGTTGAAATTGAATCCACAGTGGCTGATAGCAAACACTCTGTTATTTTAGAGCAGGTTAACTTGGGGATTGCCGTACGCATGGCAATTTTAGCGATGACGATTCGAACCAGTGGTGAGGCTTCGCGATGACAACACGGTTAATTACAAATGCGCATATTGTTGATCCAGCACAGAACCTAAATAAAGTAGCGGATCTTGCCATAGAAGATGACAAAATCCTTGCCGTAGGAACTCTTCCGGAAAGCTTTGTTCCAGAAACGATTATTGATGGCACAGGAAAATATTTGTTCCCAGGATTGATTGATCTTGCTGTGAATGTGACAGAAAAAAATATGGCACAAGAAGCTGCCGTAGCAGCCCAGGCTGGGGTGACGAGTATGTGTTGTGGGCCTACCATCTCTTCTGTGATTGATGCGGTAGCTGAAGCGAGTTTAGTACAGAAAAGCAGAATCAATGATGGTGCAAAGATCTATCCAGTGGGTGCGTTGAGTATTGGACTGGAAGGAGAAAAAATGACTCCGATGGTCGCTTTAAAGGAAGCAGGTTGCATAGCATTTAGCAATGGCACTGGATCCATAAAAGATACTCGGGTGCGACGGCGCTGTTTTGAGTATGCGGCAAGCTTTGATTTGTTGGTGTTGATTCAAGCGGCGGATCCTTGGCTTGCAAAGGATGGCTGTGTTCATGAAGGGATGATTAGTACACGGCTGGGATTACCTGCTATCCCCGCAGAGGCAGAGTCTATGGAAATTGCGCGTTGCCTACAGTTAATTGAATTAACCGGGGTGAGAGCGCATTTTTCAAAAATATCGGCAGGGCGCAGTCTTGATTTAATTGCAAAGGCCAAGGCCAAAGGGTTGCCCATTACGGCAGATGTTGCTATTCACCACTTATGGTTAACCGATATGGATGTGGTGGACTTTAATAGCGTCTATCATGTACAACCTCCCCTTCGCTCAAGTCGAGATAGGCAGCTATTACGTGAAGGGTTACGAGAAGGGGTTATTGATGCTATTTGTTCCGATCATTGCCCGGTGGGTTTTGATGGAAAAATGTTGCCTTTTCAAGATTCTGTGCCGGGTATTGCGGGTATCGAAACGTTGTTGCCGCTGAGCATGCGGTTAGTTGATGAAGGGCTGTTAAGTTATAGCCAACTGATTGAAAAACTTTCAACTAATCCCGCTAAGATTTTGGATCTTCCCCAGGGTGGACAGCTCTCGGCAGAGCAGCCAGCAGATTTACTACTTTATGATCCAAACGAGACGTTGCGATTAACAGAAGAAAATATTGGTAGTTCCGGCCATAACACGCCTTTTATGCATTGGGATTTTAACGGTGCAGTGACTATGGTGATGGTGGATGGGTCATTAAAAAAGGGTTCTCTATCGTCCTAAAAAAATAATGAAATTATGATTGATGTTATCAGACTTCGCGTGTTAGTTTAGAGAATAGGTTGCATTGGGATCATTTTTTGATTTTGTATTGCGTTTCAAGTAGTTTGCTTCCAGTAGTATATTTAGACGAGTTCTTGCAGTTCTTTGGGTCAGACTCCATACCTTTGCCATTTCACTAGTGCTAACTCGATCTTTTATCGATAATATTTGTTTTAGTTGCACTAGCAAATGCAACACATTTAATGATGCCATCGGGTAACCATTTTATTTTCTATGCCAATAACAATAGTTCCGCCTGCGGTATTTGCAAAAGCAATAGCTGTTTTTATAATTTTCATTGGGCTGCTAACATTTTCTTTAAATTCTAAGATTTTGCTTTCTTCTTGTAGTAGTAAAGATTCAATCACTGTAGTTCTCCATGAGGTTTACTAGGATCATATATGCTATTTACTCGGAAGCAAAAATTTCCCAGTAACCCAATCGGAAATTCAGGCGATCCGAGTAAAAATAATATGTTTTAAATAAAATAGTTATAAGGTGTTTGCCTTAATGTGAACACAAGGCGAGATGCTAAAAAAGGTAGCTCTACCTGGGGCAAGTCTATCAATGACTCAATAAAAATGGTAAGCGATCCCCAAAGCCGTTAGGGTTTCGTTTTCTAATTTCCCACCTTCTCCGTGTACTCTCGCCCAGCTTAAATCCACACTCCAATTCTTTTGAAAGTCATACACCATACCAAGGCCATAAGTCGGTCGAAAGTCATTATCTTCCACAGAGCTTTTAACGCCGGATATGCTGGATGTTGCACTAACATCTAAGTAAGCGACGCCAAATTTACTATAAACCCGGAATGGTTCGGTGACAGGCAAATAAGCCAGTAAGACGACGTCTACTGATTGAGGTTTGATGCGTCCATTGACGCCAGTGACACCGTAAGCATTTTTTACAACCACATCGGCGTAGCGGGTGTAGCCCAGTTCGGCGCCAAAGAAGCGGTTGTATTTGCGTCCCATATAAAGTCTGCCGCCAATACCATCGTTCTCAAGTTTCACAGGAGACGTGAAAATGCCACCGATAGAGCCAACACCCAGGCTGCTTTTTGTATAACTGGATTTTGCGTAGCCCAGCTGCATCCCCGCATACCAATCTTCTGGCGGAAGTGTGACGTCACCGTAGCAGATCGTACTGGTGAGGATGGCAAACAAACAAGCAGATAGTTTTTTATACAGCATAGTTCAGTGATCCCAGAGATTTTTTTGGAGAATGATCCGGTCGGTGGTATTTATACTCGGCCCGGATGCACAATACAAGCTAACCGAAGAAATAGGTCAGTCCAAAGCCGACTAAATCTGTTCTTCTGATGCCGCCACCTTCAGGGATCTGTAGCCAAGAAATCTCTGCTGTGAGGGCGGGGTAGAATTCGTAACTACCTCCAAGTCCATATATAGGTCGAAATGAGTGTTCATCGGAGAAGGTGGCTCCAGCATTTTTTGCTGGAGTATTGGAAGAGCCATCGGCTTCTGCAAAAGCGACCCCCACTTTGGCGAAAACATTAGCACCGGAGGTGATGGGCATGATTAACTTACCTAGCACATCTAAAGATTGAGGAGTGACTTTTCCGGAAGCACCGCTCACACCACCAATATTTGAAAACTCAACACTGGAGTAGCGGTTGTAGCCGGTTTCAAGGGCAAAGTTCGCATTAAACTGATAACCTGCCTGGATTCGATAGCCTGTGCCTGAGTCGTCAACTTTGGCAGATCCGATCCCTTGATTGTTCGTACTGTAGTTTGATTCTGTCCAGGCCAATAAGAACCCAGAATAGCTACCTTTTTGAGCGCCTACTGCCAATCCTGTGGTACAGAACAACAATATAATAGTTTTCACTAGGATTTTCATGGCGATTCGTTTATCCCTGTTGGTTTGTCAGATTTATCTGTGCCGCGTCCCTAAATATACAGGAATGTTTTTGACTGACAAGTATTTTTGATTAAATCGTTCACTGGATGTACAATGTGACCCATGTAGAATAAAAACCAGAGGATCCGATGGTGAAGTTACCTGATATAAAGGCTTGTTATTTAATTGGTTTTTTTGTGTCCGTCAGTGTTTTTGTTGGAGCGATTTACTTACAGGTGGAGATGGGGCTGGCTCCATGCCCTCTGTGCCAACTGCAACGGTTATTTTTGCTCTTGGTTGGCCTAGCTTTTTTGCTTGCAGCGTTGCAGGATCCTAAGGGTTTGAGTATTCGAATCTATGGTTTTCTCGGCTTACTTTTTTCCGGATTTGGTGTGCTTGTTGCGGGCAGACATTTGTACCTGCAATTTTTGCCTAGTGGAGAAGCACCTTCTTGTGTGGCAGGACTGGACTATTTGTTGAACACACTACCTATCGCCGAAGTCATTAAAATGACCCTTAGAGGAAACGATATTTGCGCTCAAGTTGGCTGGCAATTTTTAGGTTTGAGTATACCGGCTTGGTCGCTTCTCTTTTTTGTTTTTCTCGGACTGTTGAGTATCTTGCAGATTTGGCGGATCTGGAGCCTGCGCTCTGCATCACGCATAAAAAAAGGGGTGCTTTAAAAAACACCCCCTTCACTAGGCTTGCCCTGGGCGTCCCTTGCCCAAGTCGTTTCTCTGAAGTTGCAATCCTTGCCCCTTCTTTCCTTGAGAAATCACAGCATCATCCCTAATGCATGATCTCAGGATAGGACAGAAATTTTTGTTTGACAAGCCGCTAACTCTCTGGTTTTATAGGATTTTTCACCTGACGCAAAATTAGTCAAAAACAAAAAGTATTTTATAATCATGAAGTTAAGCAATATTTTTTATCTAGAACCGTAGATCTCTTTGGTGATTCGTTGACCTTGTCTGTGAAATATTTGAGATATATCTTACGTCACTTGGTGTTAATAAGTAAATTTTTAACATAAATCAATGGGTTATTACTGAGCAAAATGAATGACTCGTGCCAAGTATAAACTTAAGCACGCGTCGAAATGGCATTTGCCAGTCGAACAAAATCGCTCACCGATAGTTGTTCGGGTCTTTTGTTGCTGTCAATTTCTAGGTTATTAAACTGTGTATTATCGAGTAATGTTTTTAAGCTGTTACGCAGGGTTTTTCGTCGTTGATTAAATGCTATACGTACCACTTCAGCTAATTGCTCGTGATCTTGAGCTGGATGAGGAATTTTTTTATGGGGTGTCAATCGTACTAAAGCTGATTGAACTTTAGGGGGTGGGGAGAAGGCACTTGGTGGAATCGTGAATAATTTTTGCGTGGTGCAGTGATACTGAATCATTACTGAGAGTCTACCGTAGTCTTTGTTACCTGGTTGGGCGCAGATCCTATCAACCATTTCTTTTTGCAGCATAAAATGCATATCGTGAATAGAAGAAATTTGTTTGATCAAATGAAAAATTAAAGGTGTCGAGATATTATAGGGCAAGTTTCCAATCAGTCGAATAGGCGTTGTGCCAAGTGCGGTAAAGTCAAATTTTAATGCGTCTCCTTGGTGGATCGTGATGTCTCCTATTGTTTCACATTGGGCTGCAATTTTGGGAATGAGACTTCGATCCAGTTCAACGGCTTGCATTTTTTCCGCAGCTTTTAATAGGGGAATGGTAATGGCACCAAGCCCAGGTCCGATCTCTACAATATTTTCCCCTTGTTTAGGATGAAAATGATAAACAATCTGTTCAATGATGCTTTGATCCGTCAGAAAATTCTGTCCGAAGCGCTTGCGAGGCTGGTGATTATCGATGCTTGTCATAATTGTCTGCTAATTGTGTTGCGAGGTGAATGGCAGCAAGTAGGCTATTTGCATGAGCCTTCCCAGTGCCTGCTAACTCACAGGCGGTTCCATGATCCACAGAGGTTCGGATAATTGGTAACCCCAAGGTGATGTTAATGCTTTCTCCAAAGCCTGCATATTTTAGCACAGGTAACCCTTGATCGTGATACATGACGAATACAGCATCGGCTTGAGTTAAATATTTTTCAGTAAACAGTGTGTCTGCGGGGAGAGGGCCTATAATCTTGTAGCCTTGTTTGCGTAGTTTATTTAAGCAAGGTTCAATGATATCAATTTCTTCTCGACCTAAGTAGCCCTGTTCTCCTGCGTGAGGGTTGAGTCCTGAAACCAGGATAGTGGGGCTAGGAATATTAAATTTTTTCGTTAAATCTTCATGTAAAATAGTGAGTTTGGATGTAATGGTGTCACCTGTGATAGCGTGACTGACATCTTTCAACGGTAAGTGGGTGGTTGCTAGGGCAACCCGTAATTTGTCATTGGCGAGCATCATCACGGTCTCGGCGTCATGGCATTGTTTCGCAATAAATTCTGTTTGTCCGGTGAAAGGAATATCTGCGTCATTAATGATTCCTTTATGAACTGGCCCTGTGACCATGGCGGAAAAATCGCCTTTGATGCAACCTTGAGTTGCAGCGTTGAGGCATGCCAGCACATAAGAAGCATTTTTTTTATCAAGTTTGCCGGGTATGGTAGGGTATGAGCATTCTACAGGAAAAACGTATAACTGATTTGCTTGGTGGGGTGTTACCTGAGATAGATCCTCAATAATTTTTAAGGTGACTGGGCTATTTAATTTTTTTGCGCGCTCAGCCATGAGAGAGGGATCAGCGATCACAACATGATTGGGTAATGTGCTTGATGCAAGAGATAGTATTAAATCAGGCCCAATACCCGCAGGCTCTCCTGTTGTTATCGCAAGGGGTTTTGTTGTCATAGAGAGAGCCGAGCCATTATTTAATTAATGGCTATTTAGCATCATTTTGGCTGTTGGCATATTGTAAGCGAAACCGGAGTCTGGAGTGCTAACTACCACAGATAATTCTGGGGCGCTTGTGGGGTAACGACAACTCCACCAGATTTCACCACTACCAATTTTTACTGGGAACGCTTTATAGCTGGTAGAGCCAGTGAGTGTTTGCAAGTAGTTATCTGCAACGGTAAGGGCGTCTTGCCAGGTTGCTGCTGTAATGTTGCCCTCAGCCACTAGCCAAGGGTAAGGTGTACCTAGGTAAAGGTAGCCACTGTGGGATACCACAAATTGATAACCTTCTTGTTCAATAAAATCTAGAGGAACCGTTCGGACGACATTGGCACCAGGGCAGATGGGGGGTGAAACGGCAAATGCGCTAGCAGAAACGAAAGAGACAAGAACTGTCAACAAAACGAGCAGTTTTTTCATGTTTTTCCCTATGTTTTAGTGAATAAAGGTGATGTCACTGAAGACTCAATGGTACTGTTTTTTATCCATTATGGCAAATATGGGTAGGGAGTGGTGGCACTCATTCTATATTTGATGAGATTATGGAAATTAGCTTAATAATAGTGACGTTCCAGGCGCATTTTGTTCAATATTTTCGTAGCAATTTCTTCCACAGAGCGCGTGGTTGTATTAAGGTAGCGTATATTCTCTTGTTTGAATATTTTTTCAACTCTACTGATCTCTTCTCTGCATTGTTCAATGGATGCATAACGGCTATTGGGACGTCTTTCTTGGCGGATGGAACGCAGGCGCTGAGGGTCAATGGTTAAACCAAATAATTTATGCTGATGCTCTTTGAGAAAATCGGGTAGCTTAAATTGGCCTAAATCTTCTTCGGTCATAGGATAATTGGCCACATAAATTCCAAAATGCAGAGCAAGGTAGAGGGAGGTGGGGGTTTTACCGCTTCGAGAAACGCCCACAATAATCAATTCTGCATGCTCATAATTTTGGATCCCTACGCCATCATCACAGGACATGGCAAAATTAAGTGCATCAATGCGGTGGTTATAGCCCTGATTATCTTCGATTCCATGACGTTTACCAATGTTAATATTGGATTGGACATTAAGCTCATTTTCAAGGGGAGTGATAAATGCATTAAAAAAGTTCAATATGACCCCATTCGCCTCTTCTAATTGCTGCTGAATGTCAGGTTCTACGACGCTAGCAAAGACAATGGCCCGCTCGCCATTGATTTCACTGTCTTTATTAATTTTAGCGACAGCTTTTTCAGCTTTTTCTTTTGAATCCACAAAAGGTAGGGTAAAATACTCAAAGGTTATGTTTTCAAATTGGGTTAGTAAGCTTCGTCCGAGGGCTTCCACCGTTATGCCAGTTCTGTCAGAGACAAAGAATACAGACCGTTTCATCATGATTCCTGGATTGATTTTTGAACGTCAAGGATACGATATATCTGCTAAAACGCAAGCCACGAGGTAATTTATGAGCAATCAGCACGTTATTTGGTTGAATAACTTGGGGATGGGTGATTTAGACAAGGTGGGTGGGAAAAATGCCTCCTTGGGTGAAATGATCAGTCATCTTTCTGGGGCGGGTGTTAATGTCCCAGGAGGGTTTGCCACCACGGCCGATGCCTATCGAAGCTTTATTACTCAAAATAACTTACATGAAAAGATACAAGCAACCTTGGTGGATTTAGATATTGATGATATTGCAGCGTTGACTGATGCAGGTCGTCGCATTCGCCAATGGATTATGGAAGCACCTTTTACCCCTGAGTTTATTGCTGAGATTGAAACATCCTGGGAAAAGTTGACCGTAGATAAACCGGCTGATTATGCCGTTGCAGTGCGTTCCTCTGCGACCGCAGAAGATTTACCCGATGCTTCTTTTGCTGGGCAACAAGAAACCTTTCTTAATGTGCGCGGGCTTGATAATGTGTTGCGCGCTATCAAAGATGTTTTTGCTTCACTTTTTAACGATCGTGCTATTTCTTATCGAGTGCATCAGGGGTTTGATCATATGCAGGTTGCGCTGTCGGTTGGGATCCAGCAAATGGTTCGAAGCGATTGTGGAGCTAGCGGCGTAATGTTCACCATGGATACAGAATCAGGTTTTGATGGCGTGGTGTTGATTACCGCTTCCTATGGATTAGGAGAATTGGTTGTGCAGGGCGCTGTGAATCCGGATGAATTTTATGTTTTTAAAGAAGCCCTCAAAAAAAATAATTATCCTATTTTGCGTAGACACTTAGGTGATAAAAAGCAAAAAATGATTTACGCAGATGATCCTAACGAGCTGGTTGAAACGGTGGGTGTGTCGTCACAGGAGCAGCGAGACTTTTGTTTAACGGATGATGATATTGTGGAGCTTGCAAGCCAAGCGGTGAAAATCGAACAGCATTACAATAGACCCATGGATATTGAATGGGGTAAAGATGGTATCGATGGAAAAATTTATATTCTTCAAGCTCGTCCTGAAACGGTTAAAAGCCGTGAGCAAGGTCATATTATTTCTCGTTATGAGCTAAAGGAGCAAAGCACAGTACTTTGCACCGGTCGCAGTATTGGTCAACGTATTGGTCAGGGGCCAGTAAAAGTCATTAAAAATATTACTCAAATGGATCGTGTGCAGCCTGGGGATGTGTTGGTGACGGACATGACCGATCCCGATTGGGAGCCTGTGATGAAGCGAGCCGCTGCGATTGTAACGAATCGAGGCGGGCGTACCTGTCATGCAGCGATAATTGCAAGAGAGCTTGGGATCCCGGCTGTGGTGGGTTGTGGTAATGCGACCCAAACTATAGATGATGGAAAAGCGGTTACGGTTTCCTGTGCAGAGGGTGATACAGGTTTTGTTTACGATGGCGCATTGGATTTTGAAATTAAAAAAATTGATGTGAAAAATATGCCTGAATTGCCTTTCAAAATTATGGCGAATGTGGGTAATCCAGATAGGGCATTTGATTTTTGTCGCTTACCGAATGCGGGTGTAGGTCTGGCACGGTTAGAATTTATTATTAATCGAATGATCGGGATCCATCCTAAAGCACTGTTAAATTTCGACACATTACCTGACGGGGTTAAACAGGAGGTTGCTGAACGCATTGCTGGTTATCCGGATCCTGTTTCATTTTATATTGATCGTCTTGCCGAAGGGATTGCCACTATTGGTGCTGCGTTTTATCCGAAACCTACGATTGTGAGATTGTCTGACTTTAAATCCAATGAATATGCTAATTTATTGGCAGGTGATCTTTATGAGCCGGATGAAGAAAATCCTATGCTAGGATATCGAGGTGCTTCTCGTTATGTCTCGGAACGATTTCGGGATTGTTTCGCGTTAGAATGTGAAGCGGTAAAAAAAGTGCGAGAGAAAATGGGATTAACCAATGTGGAAGTGATGATCCCTTTTGTGCGAACGGTAGACGAAGCGAAAGACGTCATTGAAGTACTCAAAGAAAATGGTTTAGAGCGCGGCAAAAATGGTTTGCGCTTAATTATGATGTGTGAACTTCCATCCAATGCCTTGTTGGCCGATCAGTTTTTGCAATATTTTGATGGGTTTTCTATTGGTTCTAATGACTTGACACAGTTAACCTTAGGACTTGATAGAGACTCGGGGCTTATTGCTCATCATTTTGATGAGCGTAATGACGCGGTGAAGATACTCTTGCGCCAAGCCATTCAAGCCTGTCGTAAGCAAAATAAATATATTGGGATCTGTGGCCAAGGCCCCTCTGATTATCCTGATTTTGCAAAATGGTTACAAAAAGAAGGGATCAACAGTATTTCTTTGAATCCTGACACAGTGCTCGAAACGTGGTTGTACCTTGCTGAGGAGCAAACAACACTCGGATCTGGTGAGACCGCTTCAGCGGAATAATTTTCCAGTCCATAGTTGTTCCAAGAAATTTTACAAAATCTACAATATTGAGCGTTAATCTTTCCGCTCGAATACAGTCACTGATGTCTGCGTGTCGAACTCTCAAGGGAAAATCAATCACTAAGCGACGCTGAAATCTAACTAATTCGGAGCAAATTTCAGATTAGGGGTTAAAGTTATTGCCATCCAGATCCTGTTTTGCGTTCTGTAGAGAGTCATATGCCTGTTTTGCAATCTGGTATTCAATATAGGTGATGCGTTTGGTTAGCGAACCTGTATCGCTTGGCTTGAGATCTTTTATTTTATTTAAGAGGGCATCCAATGAGTTATTAAATTCTTTTTTATCGAGTATTTCACGGACATTTTTTCCGTGTCTTCGTAAAAAATGCCCCGTAAAGAATTTGTGTGCTTCACTTGTTTTACAATAATCTTCGAAGAGTGCTACAGCTTTGACTATGTCTGACAGTTCGGGATCATGATCATGACCCTGTGGGTTCCATATACGATCATAATCTTGATTATTTAGGAGTTCGAGCTTCTCAGCTTTTTCCTGGCAATTAAAATATTGAGTGTAAATATCGATATCTGATCGATACTCTTTGAGATGTATTATCACAGGACTTAGCTGAAATGAATTTTCATCCATACCCATAAACTGCGGCTGACCAAGCTCTTTTGCATAGGTAAGGAGAGCATCCTTCGCTGCATTGTTAAATAATATCCGTCCAAAAGTGGGTGTTCTCTCGATCAGTGTTTCAATGCAATATTGAATATTGTCTTGTCCTACAAAGCAGAGTAGGTAAGCACTTGAGGGATACTTTTCTATATTATCTTGTTTTACAATAATATTTTCTGGGGTTTCACAAATAATATACTCTTGAATTTTCTCATAAATACTACCATTGCCCGAAAATTTATTCTCGGGATATTGAAATACCATCATGATGAAAGGTTGATGACTTGGGTTAAATGAATTTTTGTCTACACCTAATTCTTCCTCATAATTGGTATCATCATTGGGTATGAATAAGTGGGTGGGGCCGGTGCATCTTGCTGCGACTTCGCCTTCTAGGAATAGTGAGTACCACATGTTTTTATGACCTTGTTGTTATATTAGGTGGAAATTAAAGTTTCTATCTTACGAGTGTATGTTTTCCGTATTGTTACTATCTGAAGAGCCTAGCATAGTAATCTCTATATAGGAAGCATCACGCATTCGCTTGATCCAGGTTTGCACTTCTTCTTCGTAGTGCCGTTGATACACTAGTTTTTTAATTTGCTCCTTTTCGTAATTTTCTGTGTCATCAATCTCTTTACGCTCAAGCACTTCAATGAGATGCCAGCCGAATTGAGATTTGATAGGCGCACTTAGCTCATTAAGTGCTAGTTGATTCATTGTGCTTTCAAATTGTGGCACCAGCTGTCCAGGCTTGACCCATCCCAAACTGCCGCCATGGATGGCGCTGCCTGGATCTTGCGATTGCTTCTTCGCTAATGCGGCAAAATCTTCCCCTGTTTCGATTTGCTTTTTAATTGCCAATAGCTCCATTTTTGCTTTTTCATCGCTTTTAATGAGGTTTGTTTTTAAGAGGATATGGCGTACCCGAGTTTCTGTGATGTTATGGCGCTGTACGTTGCCCCGAGCATCCAGCAATTTAATGATATGATAACCATTGTCTGCTCGGATGGGGCCCTTGATTTCTTCAACCTTCATGACTTGTACATCAGTTACAAAGGTCGATGGAATTTCTTCAATGCGTCGCCAACCTAGATCGCCGCCGGTGAGAGCATTTTGCCCATTAGAATTGGCGATAGCAAGGGTCTCGAATTTCTGCCCCTTCCTTAACTTTTTAACAAGGGTGTTGGCTAAATTTTTGGCTTGTTGCAAATCTTCCGAGGAGGGCACCTCAGGCAAGGTGATCAAAATATCTTGCAGATGATATTCTTTTATATGCTCTTGATCATAGCCTGCGGAGTTCATATATTTTTCAACTTCTTGGTTGGATATGGTAATGCGGCTGGCAATTTCCTGAGAAATCAATCGTTCTATTGTCAGCTGATCACGAATATCCTGGCGAAAGTTATCGAAATTCACCCCGTCAGATTCAATGGCCTGTTGCAACTGAGCTAAGGTGAAATCATTTTTCTTTGCGATATTGTCTAATGCTTGATCTAATGTATTGTCATCGACGCTAATGCTTGCCCGGCGAGCCGTTTGTAATTGTAGTTTTTTGTCAATAATTTGGTTAAGGATTTGTTTATTAAGTATATTTTCTTTGGGGAGCACCATGTTTTTTTCAGCTAAACGCTTTTTGATGAGGGATGCTTGGTTTTCTAATTCAGATTGTGTTATGACGTCATCGTTTACAATAGCGACTATCTGATCCAGAGGCCGTGGATCCATCGTTTTTGCTATTAATGGGGTTGCTATCAGTGTTAAAATAACTGACAAAACTACGCTACATGTTGTTTTTTCCACCATAATCTCTCATCTTCTTCAGAACATCATCATTATACAGAAAACCCGATGTTTGGCAAATATTTATACGGGCCAAAAATAGCCTTAATCTCGACCAAAATCATCCTCGTAGCCATACAGGGTCGATAAGAGTAGCTTATGAGGATTATTCGCTGCGGCAGATCCCAGCCCTTTTAGCGCAAACTCAAGGAATACGAGCTTGTTATATCGAGGCGAGGTTGTGTCGTTATTGTTTAATTTGAGTTGATCAAATTCTCTACCTGCAATTAAACGAATGGCCCAGCAGCAGCTATCGTATTGTAAACCTGCATAAGAGGTTTGTGTATAGTGATGGCTGAGATTATACATGTAGCGACCTATGCCGCTGAAGCGGCGTGTGAGGGGCCAAACCGTGGAGATTTCAATTTGATTTAAATCATTTTCGGATGCATTGAGCCGTTCCTCAATGGTGCCCACTTGGCGACGCACAATTTCATCGCCACCTCTTAGGAAATAATAACCGAGGTTAACAATATGGCGATTGTTCTTTTTATATTGGAACATGACAGAAGCATTGTTGGTGCGATTGAAATTTGGATCCCAGGCAAATTCTGAACCTAAATGCCAATAGCGATTAATGTTGTAAGACACTTGGCCTACTAATGGGGATATCTCTGTATCAGGAGGAATACTATTCGCGACGCTGACAAGATCTCCGGATGCCGGTTCAATATTCACACGTCGATTTTGGAAATAAAATATTTGTCCAATGCTTGCGCGAAGCTTTTCTTCACCGGTTTCTTTTTTCAAAAAGCGCGTGGTTAATGCAGCGGAAAGTTGATTGGCATCACCAATTCTATCGATGCCGCTGAACCGGTTGGTACGAAAAAGTTGCTCTAATTTAAAAGGTTGTACTCCGGTATCAAATAGCGGAATATCGTCTTGGTTATCGTAGGGTACGTAGAGATAAAATAAACGCGGTTCTAGGGTTTGTAAATAAGGGCGATGATGAAAAGATGTTTCTCTGTCAAAAAATAACCCACTATCAATACTTAATATAGGCAGTACCCGGGTAATATAAGAATCAGTTTCGGGCATTGTATTTTTTAGATCATATTGTGTTGCGGCGACTTGTATTTGAGGGTTCAAAAATCCGTAGACCTTATGCATGGGTAGTGATACACCCGGATTGATGTTGGCTCGGGTTCCTGTCACCGGAGTGTAATTCATACCAGGATTTTCTTGTTTATCAAAAACATCAAAACTGTTATTGAAATTCCAAGCAGTGTGGAAAGGTGCATCGTGGTAGTAACCGTGGAGGAGTAGTTCGGGTAATTTTCGATAGGGGTTATCCACAGGGCCTTGGGTAATAGGGTGTAACGTTTGGAAGCCTTGTAAGCGACCGATGAAATTCCAATGTGTGCTAACAAAATTTAAATCAGCCTGATTGAAAATTTGATTGTCTGTCAATTGTGCAGGGTCATCTGCAAAATCAATAAAGTAATAATCGTCACTAACATGATTAAGGTAAAGGTAAGATGACCAGTGAGACGAATATTGCCTTGTATCTGTGATCGAGATGAAGTCCCGAGTACTGTTGGTATTTTTTAAACGACTTCGACTGGGTGTCCCTATGGTATATTCTTGGAGCCAGTTAGCTTTTTCTTCTTTAAATTCTCTGTCATCAGGAAGAATACTGCCGTGAATATTACCATGACTGTTGGGCGTTACATAACGGAATTCACCATTAAATTGCACACCTCTCTCTGTCAGAATATCGGGCGTTATCGTTGCGTCATAATTAGGCGCAATATTCCAATAAAAGGGTAAGCTAAGGTGACTTCCGGAGTTGGACGTATTGCCTGCGCTAGGGAATAAAAATCCAGTTTGTCTGCGATCATCGATAGGGAAGTTAAGGTAAGGAGAATAGAAAATAGGTTTGTCGTGAAAATAAAGGCTCGCGCCGCTGGCAGAACCTCGACCGGTCATTTTATTGAGTTTGAGTGTATTGGCTTTTAGCATCCAACTGTGAGTTAAGGGCGGACAGGTACTATAGGTGCCGCGAACAATTTCGATGACGCCATTTGCATGCCGCATGGCACGACTTGCTGTGCCCCAGCCAGTTAATTGCTCAATGTTGATAGTGGGGACTTGCAGAGCGTCCATACCTTCAGGCCCTTGGAACTGATGGCGAATAATACGGTAAATGGCGTGATTAATAGAGCCAGAGTCCTCTTCTAAATTGACGTGTCCTTTATCACCAATAATGAGTTTACCCGGTTCACGAAGATAGACATTGCCGAACACATCCACACTGCTGTATTTTTCTGTCTCAGGATTGCGGTTGAGATGCATTAAATCTGCACTGATGTAGCGGTTAGGTTGGGTTAATTCCACATTTCCTTTGAGAACAGACATTTCCTGGCCGGATAGTAGCGATGAATCAAAGTTAATATGGATGGGACTTTTATTTAATGGGATAGATGGATCTTCTTCGTAGTAGAGTACGGGTTCTTGATAATAACCATAGCAAAGTGTTGACACCTCAGGTGCCGTGATCCAGCCTAAGCGTTGCGCAATGTCTTGTCGATCAATCGACCTGAGAGAAATGGTTTCATAATTTTCTGGATCCATCTTTTGCGTAGGTGCTTCGGCCTGGGCATATTGGCCGAACAATAGGCATAGGGTCGTGAGTGCGGTATACTTCTTTTTGTTTTTCACAATCTGTATGAAATTCCCCCATAGGCCCTAGTTGAGTAGCAAATGTTACCGACTCTCTGGGCATTTTGCTAGAAATGAATGCAATTTTTTGGTAATTAAAATGGATAGTCGATATAAGCGGTTGGTTTGTTGGTCAAGTGATATTGCTGGCCATCCTCTAGCGTTACAGTCTTTGGCTGGCGATGCGAGTTTCCGTTGTTATTACCGCGTGAAAGTGAATGGCCAAAATATGATTGCCATGGATGCGCCTCCGGATCGCGAAAATAATCATGCTTTTGCCGCACTGAGCCAGACATTTCGGCAGTTTGAAGTGAATGTGCCAGAAATTTATCATTGTGATTTTGAGCAAGGATTTTTGCTAACAGAAGATTTTGGTGATGATCTATTATTTAATAAATTAAATAAAAATAATTATAAAACTTTGTATGGGAAGGCCATCGATCAATTGCTGCTCATACAACGCTGCCAATCTATTCAGCAGCATACAATGGGCCGTTTTGATAAAAATTTTATGGCTCAAGAATTAAATTTATATCGCCATTGGTATCTTGGAGAACAGTTGGGTGTTGTGCTTTCAGATAACGATCAGCAAGTCCTTGATCAAACGCTCGATCAGCTAGTGCAGGCAATTCTTGTTCAACCTGTTGTGTGTGTGCACCGCGATTTTCACTCTCGAAACCTAATGGCGCTCGGTGCACGAGGGCTAGGAGTGTTAGATTTTCAGGATGCCATATGGGGGCCAGTGACGTATGATTTGGTATCTCTGCTGAAAGATTGTTATATTACTTGGCCTAGGGATATCGTAGAAGAAATGGTGGGATACTATTATGAGCAAGTGGCAATGGCGGGAATCGTGGACTTGCCTAATTTTGATACTTTTTTACAGTGGTTTGATGTGATGGGGATCCAACGGCATTTAAAAGCTATTGGTATTTTTTCTAGGTTGAATCAACGTGATGGTAAGTCTGCTTACCTGGGAGATATCCCGCGCACATTGAATTATTTAGAAGATGCAATTTCTAGGATGCCTCAATTTCAATCTCTATCAGGTTTTTTGCTTCCATTAGGTGAGCATTGTTAATGCAAGCGATGATTTTGGCTGCGGGTAGAGGCGCTCGTTTAAAACCATTGACCAATACATTACCTAAAGCCTTAATTGAGGTTCAGGGTAAACCCCTGATTGAGCACCAAATTCGGAGTTTGGTTGCATCGGGTATTAAGGACATTGTGATCAATGTTTGTCATTTGGGACATATGATTCAAAACTTCCTTGGTGATGGCACTCGGTTTCACTGTAATATTCGTTACTCAGTCGAAGACGAATTATTAGATACAGGAGGCGGAATTTTTCGGGCTTTGCCACTATTAGGAAAGGATGCTTTTCTGGTGCTCAACGGCGATATTCTGACAAATTTTTTTCTTAAAGAACTGAGTTTACCCCCCGGAAAGCTTGCTCATCTGGTTTTAGTTGATAAACCGACCCACTATTTAAAGGGTGATTTTTCTCTGCAAAATAATCTCATTACGCAAGGTGAGCAATATACGTTTGGCGGTATTGCCCTGTACCACCCTGATTTGTTCGCAGATTGTAAGTCTGGAATTTTTTCTATTGTGCCATTGATACATCAAGGAATGGCAACAGGGCATGTCACCGGTGAATATTATCCCGGAAAATGGTGGGATATTGGAACCCCCGATTCATTGTTGGCATTACAGAATTAAATCCTTTAGAATGATCTTGAGAATTTTTTACAAGGAGAGAACCATGGAACGTTGTTTAGTTTTTTTGCTGATATTATTTTCGCCACTAACCTTTGCTATGAGTCCCCATGATTGGCTTATTCGAATGCGAGGGGTGGAAGTTGATCCTAGCGTCTCAAGTAGCACTATTACTGTGATTGGTGGGAAGGTGCGAAATAGTAGCACCCAAGTTGTTCCAGAGATAGATATTAACTACTTCATTACGCCTTATGTTTCTACTGAATTAGTGCTCATGACGTCTCGACACGATTTCGATGCTAAAGGTACAACGCTGGGCAATGTCGATTTGGGTAGTGTGAGAATTTTGCCTCCAACCTTGATGGCAAAATTACATTTTTTCCCAGAGGATATTTTGACTCCTTATGTGGGCGCAGGTATCAATTTTACTCGATTCTTTAATGAGCATAAAGGGCCTGCCATTACGTCCATTGATTATGACAATAGTTGGGGGCCTGCATTCCAAGTTGGTGTTGATATTGGTAATGATCCCCATTGGTCTTTTAATATCGATGTGAAGAAAATCTATATGGAGTCTGATGTCTCTTTTGTTTCTGGTGGAACAAGCATGAAAACCGATGTTCATGTTGATCCGTTAGTTTATGGTATAGGTGTTGGATATCGTTTTTCTTAATACAGCACCAAGTATAGATTTTATGCGCCGTTACTTTAGAATATTGTAGCGGCGTTTCTTTCTTCTGAAAAGATAGAACATAGTATATTTGCAAAGAATACTTCCCGGTTATTTTTCATTGCGGTTTCATGGTAGATTTTTAGTAATTTTTTACAGAGCTTATCAGAGTCCACTTGTGATGTTGTGTAATGTATTGCAGAAATCGTTGATACTAAATGAGTCATGTTGCGTAAAAATTTTAGTGTGCCAATAGCTGCGAGTGGGTGTGGGGATCCATTGGCATCGCCTATCGCAATAAGAGGTATTTGATTGATTTGACTCACTGGGGTGAGGCTAATCATAGGTTCTACGGTAAATCTTGTTTCTTCGATTAAATAATTATTTGTCGATCTAGGTAAATTTCGCAGAAATTCATCGGTATCATTGCCAAAAATGAAAGTATACTCAGTGGTTTTTTCCTTCATTAATGATGCCAGCCTGGGAATTTGCTGGGGGTGTATCTTTTTTTCTTCAAAGCGATGGATAAGACGGGCTAAATCAGGAGTGAAGGCGTTTCCACTAAAAATTGAAATATTATCTCGTCGCCAATGATAACCCTCCCTCTCTCGACGATAATATCCGTGAGGCTGTTCTGTGGGTGCAGCGCAAAGGGCCGTGCGTCCATGGGTGATATACTCATCAAAAACGATGGGATTAAAATAATCACTTAAGCCTAATCGCTTGCAGGCATGGACTCCCGTTGCGATTAAAATAGCATCGAATCCCGAGAGCTTTTCTATATCATCTGAGGTGAAGGGGTGGTCATAATGAATATTCGCTGAACAATCTTCTAAATTTTTTGTGAGGATATCTTGAAAAGAACCCGTTGTGATCCTGAGCTTACCGGTGCTGCCATCCAACGCGCCCCCATAGTCAAAAAATGTTTTGTAGATTTTTTCTCCCAATAAAGGTTTGAGGCGTAATTCAGCTTCTTTAAACGATATATTTTGTGGCCGTACCCGAGAGCTTTTATTACTGCGAGATTCAAAAATATCAACTTTGATGCCAAAACGAGCGCACAGAGTACCTGCTAATAGTCCTGCCAGACCGGCACCTATAATTGCGATGTGAGGGGGGGATGGTTGCGTAAAGGTAAAGGGTTCTACCCTATTTTGATGGAGTTGAGTGCAATATTCACGCAACATTTGATCACCTGTTAAAGACATGAGTTCGTGGATAACCGATTCAATAGAGGAGTCCCATGAGAAAATATTTTGGCTTTCTAATTGCTTGGCAAACTTTGGATAGGGGATATTGGGATGTTGTTTGAGAATTTTTCGTCCACAACAGACCGCTTTTTCAACAATAGCTGCGAGTTGCTCTGCCTGTGATAAAGCAGTATGATTTAAAAATGGCATTTTGAGACCTTTGAACCTAGATTTCACAGTCGCTTGAGTTTAAAACTCATAGTTTAGCAGGGAGCATGCAGATGTTAAAACTTTTCACGGAACATCCCAAGCAAGTGGGAGAAGGATATTTTACACATTGCTGTTATGCGCTAATGTCTGGATTGAAATTATTCGCGGCCGGGTTTATTTGTATTGTGCATGCCATTTTCCCCTTTCTTTTTAAAACCACGGTCTCAGATTTGATTATTAAAATGGCCAGGGTATTATCTCAGCGACGACATTCTGAGGTGGATTCAGAGCCGGTAAGCGGTAAACGTCATAAATTTTGATACAAACCCCATCAGTTTTTTGATAGGTTTTGGGAGTGTTTTTGCTCCAGCTTCTCGGGCAATTTGTGCATGGTGAGCTTCATCCTCATGCATTTGTCGGATTATTTTTTCACTGCGTTTGTCAGTGATTGGTAATTTTTCTAAATGGTTATCTAAATGTTCCATGACTTGATTTTCAGTTTCTTCGACAAACCCTAAGCTCCATTTATCTCCGGCAATCCCAGCCATGGCACCTATAAAAAGCGATCCAACATGCCAGAGAGGACTGAGTATACTCGGTTGGCTCTCCAGCTCGGTTAAGCGTTTTTGACACCAATGAAGATGATCTTTTTCTTCTAATGCAGATTGTTGCATTTGTTGTGTGATTTTTTCATTGCGTGCGGTTAAGGCTTGCCCTTGATAGAGTCCTTGGGCGGCAACTTCTCCAGCATGGTTGACTCGCATAAGACCTGCAACATGTTTTTTTTCAGCTAACGTTAGCTTACTTTCAGGTGCTTCGTCACCCGGATAGGGGCGCTCACTTTGAGTCGGTATATTTGAGAGGTTGTCTAATCCTTGCTGTAAGTTATCAATAAGAGTATCGAGAAATGATAGTTGCTTATCCATGGTGTTATTCCATATGTTTTGGAAAGGCGTTTATATTTCTGCCGTAGAAAATTTCTAGCATTTCGTGCTTCAGTTGATTTTGGATCTGCGACGCTTGCTTTTTGCTAAATGCATCCGTTCCACTGCCAAATAAGTAATTATCTAGATCAAAATCTTGTAAAATCATTTTTGTATGGAAAATATTTTCTTGGTAAACATTGACGTCAAACATTTGATAGCGCTGCTTAGAATCCTCTGCTAAATAATGTTGAATAGAATTAATGGGATGATCAATAAAATGTTTGGTTCCATTAACATCACGAGTAAAACCGCGAACTCGGTAATCAATCGTAACGATATCAGATTCAAAACTATGCAGTAAATAGTTCAGGGCTTTTAATGGAGAAATAAGTCCACAGGTGGAAACATCAATGTCCGCTCGAAATGTGCTAATCCCATTATCTGGATGACTTTCTGGGTAGGTATGGACAGTAATGTGACTTTTATCCAAGTGACCTACCACAGCATCGGGTAATGGACCGGGAGTTTCTAATACGTTTTCATGACTCGGTGTGGTGGGCGCTTCAGCGATGAGCATGGTGACACTGGCACCCTGAGGCTCATAGTCTTGTTTGGCAATATTCAATATGGTAGCACCGATGATGGTCGAAACATCCGTAAGAATATTTGTCAAGCGCTCTGCATTGTAAGCCTCATCGATATATTCAATATATTCTTGGCGATGTTTTTGACTAATTGCATAGCAAATATCGTAAATATTAAAGCTTAAGGTTTTTGTTAGGTTATTAAAACCGTGTAATTGTAATTTGTCTGTCATACTTATTTAGCGAGTGGTGGATGATAAATGATTTGCACTCCATTACCATCAGGATCTTCACAGTAAAAACTTCTTGCGCCATCACGATGGGTTTGGGGTACGGATGTTAATTTAATTTGATGATCTCGAAGATAATCGTACCAAATGTCAACTTGTTCTAGTTCGTTGATGATAAAACCAAAATGGCATAAGCGCTGGTGTTTCGATACTTTAAAATCACTGGGCGCTCGGTGTAATGCGAGATTATCGACTCCGGATGTTAAGTAAAAATTATCGGGATCTGGCTGCCACTCAACATCCATGCCCATCAATTTTGTGTAAAAATCGACACATTCCTCCAATTTTTTAACGGATAGGGCTAGGTGGCGTAGACCTGTGGTGGGTTTTGGTTTTGCTGTATCGACTTTTTTCATCGGATCCTCCTGGGTTGATCTGGATCATTTTACTTTAATGTTGGCCAATGATACAAGTTTCTTATTTTCATGAAATGAATAATGAGTCATTTTGTAGGAAATTTTCGAGCAAATTATGGCCATTCTCGGTGAGAATTGACTCTGGATGAAATTGAACGCCTACGATGGGATATTGGCGATGGGCTATCCCCATGATTTCATCGACTTTATTCTTATGGGTGTGAGTCCAAGCAGTGATTTCAAGGCAGTCTGGGAGGGATCCTTTATCTGCAATAAGAGAGTGGTAGCGGGTTGCCCGAAAGGGCGTGGGTAATCCTTGAAAAATGCTCTTGTTTTTATGGTAGATTTGGGAGGTTTTGCCATGTATGACGTTTCTGGCAAGGCTGATTTTTCCGCCAAAAGCTTGAGCGATGGATTGGTGGCCTAAACAAACACCTAAGATAGGAACCTTTTCTTTGAAGTGATGGATAATCTCTAATGAAATTCCTGCGTTACTGGGAGTACCAGGGCCAGGAGAGATAATGATTTTTGTTGGATCTAAAGCGCAAATAGCCTCAATGGTCATAGCATCATTACGAACAACCTTCGGCGGGTAGCCGATTTCACAACAATACTGAACTAAGTTATAGGTAAACGAATCGTAATTGTCGATAACTAAGAGCATATTTTTAGTCTAACGGGTGTTTATTTGAGTGCGCATTGTTTCCAAGGTTTTTGAGTAATCATCACTATTGAACACGGCAGAGCCTGCGACAAAGGTATCAGCGCCAGCTTTGGCAATGGATGCGATATTATCAATTTTGACGCCGCCATCGACTTCTAAGCGAATATCGTAGCCGGATTGATCAATCATCTTTCTGATTTTAGTAATTTTGTTCAGTGAATGGGGAATGAAGCCCTGTCCTCCAAAGCCTGGATTTACCGACATGACCAGGATGACATCCACCTTATCTAATATGTGTTCTAAATGGTGAAGTGATGTAGCAGGGTTCAATGCAACACCTGCTTTGGCCCCCAATTGCTTAATGAGTTGCAAGCTCCTATCCAGATGTTCTGTTGCTTCTGGATGTATGGTGATAATGCTTGCTCCGACCTTAGCAAAGTCTTCAATGATCTTGTCTACGGGTTTCACCATTAAATGAACATCAATAGGGGCTTTGATCCCGTGGTTACGTAACGCTTCGCAAACCAAGGGGCCAATGGTTAAATTTGGAACATAATGGTTATCCATGACATCAAAATGTATCCAATCTGCTCCGGCTTGTAGCACGTTGTCACACTCTTCTCCTAACCTTGCAAAATTGGCTGAGAGGATGGATGGGGCAATGATAGCTTGTTGCATGGTTTTTGTTTCCATAAATCGTTAAATCAGAAGATTATCCCACAAAGTGCTGATTGGCTCAAAGGTTGATCGCATCCAATAATTTTCCCGCAATATCAATATCATAGTGGTTTTCAATTTCGCGCATACACGTTGGGCTGGTGACATTAATTTCCGTGAGGTAGTCTCCAATAATGTCTAAGCCGACAAATCGCAAGCCTTTTTTCTTTAATGTAGGCCCCACCTGTTTGCTGATCCATCGTTCTTTTTCTGTAATAGGCATGGGTATCCCCTTACCGCCTGCTGCAAGATTTGCTCGGGTTTCGCCTTTGGCTGCCACGCGTGCCAAGCTATAAGGGATGGGTTCTCCATCAATGAGTAATACCCGTTTGTCGCCTTGGGCTATCTCTGGAATGTAACGCTGTGCCATGATATTTTGTGTGCCAAATTGAGTGAGATTTTCAAGGATCACATTAACGTTGGGATCGTCTTGCTGCAAACGAAAAACAGATCCCCCTCCCATGCCATCTAAAGGCTTTACAATAATGTCTTTTTGTTGCTGCCAAAAAGTTTTTAATCGTGCCATCTGGCAACTTACCAGAGTCGGCGGTGTACATTCTGGAAACCAAGCAGTAAAGAGTTTTTCATTTGCGTCTCGTAAGCTTTGCGGGCTGTTAACAACACAGACACCACAGCGTTCCACTAATTCTAATAGATAGGTTGTATAGATGTATTCCATATTAAAAGGGGGATCTTTGCGCATGAATATGATATCAAAATCTTTTAGCTCCGTTAATTTTCTAGCATTTAATGTAAACCAATCTTGCGGATTATTTTCAACTTTTAACGATTGAGTTTCTGCAAAAACCTGTCCATCCTCAAGGAAAATGTCGGGTTGTTCTATGTAATGTAAATCCCATTCGCGCTGTTGAATCGCCATGAGTATGCCAAAGGTCGTATCTTTCTTAATGTTAATGGATTGAATGGGATCCATAATAACAGCGCACTGAATTGTCATGATTGTATTTCCTGGCTTTCTCTCGCTGCGGCTAGTACGGCTAAGCGAGCGATAACGCCGTAGGCGTAGAAACGATTAGGGCTATCATTCGGCTTCATGGTTTTGTCGGGATTATTACAAGCATTCACAAAAGCTAAAGGTTCGAATTCCATTCCTGGAGCGTTAAGGCTTTCTTGAGGTGAACGCTGTTTATGAATACGATAAAAACCACCGATAACATGGTGTCCTATGCTGTAGACAACAGGTTCTGCAACGCCATTATCGTCGCCCCAAGTCTCAAAAGAATAGACACCTTCTTGTATGAGCACTTTCGATATCGTTGTCTTCCCCTTTCCAGAAGACATTTTTTCCCGTTGTTTGCGATTGAGTTGTCGAATTTGCTCGGGATCATTGATACTCATGACGCCCATGCCGTAAGTGCCCGCATCTGCTTTGACAATGACAAAGGGCTGTTGATCAATGTTGTATTGTCGATATTTTTCTGCTATTTCATCCAGTAATTCTTGGACATAGTTTATTAAACAATCTTCACCTTCTCGGGTTTTAAAATTGATTTCTCCGCAATTGCGAAAGAGTGGATTAATCAACCAAGGATCGATGTCTACCATGGCTGAAAATTCACTTGCAATCTCTCCATAATGCTGGAAGTGAATGGATTTGAGACGGGTTGACCACCCAAGTTCTGTTGATGGAGATATCTTTTGAGTAATGTGAGTTAATATTTCAGGGATCTTTTCGGATAAATCATTATTTAATAAAATTAAGCAGGGGGTGAAGTCATCGATGCAAATACAATTTTGTTTTCGATAAATAGGCTCTAAGATGATTTTTTTTCCTGAGGGTAACTCAAATTCAGTGGCTTGTGTTATTTCAGGAAGCAAACTACCAATGCGAACATCAAACCCTGCTTTTTGAATAATATCTTTGAGTACACTTAAACTTTCAAAATAAAACAAATTGCGGGTGTGGTTTTCGGGGATTAGCAAAATTCTTTCACAACCCGGGTACTGTTGCTCTAGGGTTGCTTGCATAGCCTGGATGCATAGAGGCATTAATTCTGGGTTGAGATTATTAAATCCAGCGGGGAACAAATTCGTATCAATGGGTGAGAGCTTGAAACCCGCATTGCGGAGATCCACTGAACTATTAATGGGGGCGGCCAAATTTTGCCAGGCATTGCGAAACCAGCACTCAATCTCAACTTGTTTATTAAGCAAATGTTGCTCAATTTCGTGGAGTGGGCCAGTTAATGCCGTTTGTAAGTGCGGCACAGGATTATTCACTAAGTATCTCTCCATTGTAGCCATATTTGTCAGTAGAGATTATAATCCAGAGAGTGTGCTTATTGCGAATGAAATTAATTTGGGGACAAATCCATGTTGAGTAAATCAAATAAATCTTATGTGAGTGAAGTGGATAATTTTTTAGAAAAATTGCGCACAAATATACCAGAATCGGATGCTCAAGAGAAAGAGCGGGAGAAATATGAGCGGATCAACCGGCTTCGTGATAAAAAAGATGATTCTGATGAGAGCCGAGAGATTTGGCAGGATTTTTAATCCTTGAAATTGCTTTGTTGAATTTTTAAATTATACTCCTATGAATATAAATTAATGGAGTCCCTCTATGCCAAAGGATCAGGCACCTAGAAAGGCGAATATTTCTACTCACGACTATTTTTTTTCTGGAATGATGAAGAATCAGGAGATTGTTAGAGATTTTTTGCTCAATATTTGGCAACCTGTTGAATGTATTAATCTTAGCTCAATATGTCCTCATGCCACAAAATTCATCAGCGATGACTTTCGGCGGCTTGAGAGTGATGTTTTGTTTTCTTTTGAAGTTGACAGCGGTGAGAGTGTGTTTGTACTCATTGAACATCAATCCACAGCTAAAAAAATAATGCCTTTTAAAATGTGGGGGTATGTTCATCAAATTATGGCAAAGTTCAAGCACCTTGGAGAAACACGGTATCCCTTGGTTATTCAAGTCGTATTCTATAACGGCAGGGAAAAATATCGACAGCCTTGCTGCTTGGCTGACTTAATTGATGCTAAAAGTCAGTGGATTGATTATTATCTAGGTAACATTCAACCCTTTATACTTGTGGATGTTAACGATATTTCTGATGAACAACTTCATGAAGCAACCTGGTTAAATATTATGACCTATTACATGAAATATATTTATGCGAAAAACCTATTGGAAAAAATAAAAGAGAGTATGTTTCGGTTAAAATCTGTGCTAGAATTGACCGAAGACAGTGATGCAGAAAGTTACATAAAGCTTATCATCAACTATGTTTGCTATAGTCGAGATGATATTGAAAGGGAAGATCTTGCAGATCTATTTTCTAATGGTCTTGCGTTGCAACAAAGAGAGGTTATCGTGATATTAGTTGAGCAGTGGAGAGAAGAAGGCCGCCAGCAAGGTATGCAGCAAGGGCGATTCCAAATGATACAAGCTTTTGCGAAAAATCTATCGGGTAAAGGATTATCAATGGAAGAGGTTGCCGCAACGTTTCAAGTCAGCTTGAGTGAATTAGAGAGTATTTTAAATAGCGAAGTATAAATTTTCTATTGCTTATGTCCCAGCACACGTTGCAAATGCTGTAAAAATTGCTCGGCGTTTTGTTCTCCTACAATACGATAATTTGCCAGTTCACTACCTTGCTTATCAAAGAATAGAATAGTGGGGGGGGCAATGACTTTAAGACGCTCTTCTAAGGCTTGATCTTGCAAATCATTATTAGTGACGTCGGCCCTTAAGGCCACCATGCGGTTGAGTAATGTTTTGACTTCTGGATGACTGAAGGTGTTGCGATCCATTTCTTTGCAGGAAATACACCAGTCAGCGTAAAAGTCCAGCATGATTATTTTATCGCGGGATGTGGCTAAGTCTAATTCCCGATCAAAATCGTCATTGTTTTTAATATGAGCAAATAATGGTTTCTCTATATTACTATTATGGGCCACTTCACCGGCTACTGCATGGCCGTTGGCTAGGGGTTCTAGGGGATTGCTATTGCCCATGGTGGCGCCAATTAGTAAAATAATACCGTAAATGACAAAGAGTAGTCCAAGTCCTTTCCAGAAATTAGCCCAGCCGTGTTTTTTCTCTGGATTTAAAATGCCCATATAAACAGCTGAAATAATGAACAATGCCGCCCATAGCGCGAGCGTTATTTGCCCAGGAAGAATACGCTCTAACATCCAAATAGCGACAGCCAATAGCATGACGCCAAAGCTCGCTTCGACCACTTGCATCCAGGATCCAGCTTTAGGCAAGAGCTTTCCGCCGGACGTACCAATGATGAGCAACGGTACTCCCATGCCTAATCCCATGGCAAATAGTGCGCTACCGCCCAAGATAGCATCACCGGTTTGGCCGATATAGGCTAGAGCGCCAATGAGAGGTGCGCTGACACAGGGAGAGACAATAAGGGTCGAGAGTACACCCATGATCCCTACGCCCACATAGTTACCGCTTTTTTGCTTGTTACTTAATGAGGATATTTTTTCTTCAAATTTCGATGGTAGGCGCAATTCGTAAAAGCCAAATAAAGATAAGGCTAATAATACAAAAATTAAGCTAAAGGAAATAATAATCCAGGGCGTTTGTAGAGCAGCTTGTAAAGTATGTCCGGCAAATCCAGCGGCAATACCGGCAATGGCGTAAGTCACAGCCATGGCAAGTACATAGGTGAGCGATAGTCGAAAAGCTTTGCCCAGACTTAAACTTTCACCGTGGCCGATAATGAGTCCTGATAATATTGGGATCATGGGCAGTACACAGGGGGTGAAGCTCAGTAGCAGTCCAAAGCCAAAGAAGCTCAATAAAATCAGTGTAATATTATGGTTGGCTAAGAGTTGGGTCAGTTTATCTTGTTCTGAAATGGGAAATTGAACTTTTTTGCCATTAACGGTTTTGCCGGTGAATCTTTCATCTTTTGCAGCATCCAGGGAAACCATGACTTCTTTGGTTTGAGGAGGATAGCAGTAACCATTCGCGGAGCACCCCTGGTAACACACTTTAATGGTCATGTCCTTGGGGGCGTTATCTGGCCTTTTGATAGGGATGGGTAGGGCAAGATTACCCTGGTAGACTTGGTGTTGGCCTAAGATATCGTCATATTTTTTGATTCCATTGGGTAATGTAAAAGAGCCTAAGGTTGCAGCTTTTGGGGAGACAATTTTGTAGCTGAAACGATCTTTGTAGAGAAAATAACCAGGAGCAATACGCCAGTGAGCAATAATGGTTTGGGGATCATCCACAGAAACAGAAAAACGAAAAGCTTGATCCACAGGTGCAGGTTGAGGTGTTGCAAAAGCAGAAGATAACAGTAAAAAAAATGCACAAAAAATACTGATAAAGAAAGTTTTCACTGAAGTACCTCTATTTATTTTCATTAAAGTTTAAGTATATCCCATATTTACCAATTCAGCTGTTTTAAAAGCTTCGCAGCAAAGTATGGCTGGGTGTTCTGGGCTTCATAGCGCAAGTTTAGTGAGTTGATCCTTGAATTGAGTGATTTTGTTCCTTAACTCTTCTGGTGTCGTCTCTTGTAACGGATCTGATTTTTTTTCAAGATATTCGAGTATTTCTTTTTGTGCAGCTTCTATTGCAGCTATATTTGCATTCATCATGTCTAGTGCAGATATGATTTTTTTTAATCCTATTTCTACGGGGCTGCATTCTCCGATAAATTCTTTTAGTAATGCGTAATTGTCCTTGATGAGAAAATCCACCTTTTTAAGAATTTCGCCTTGTTGCTTTAGCAATCTTTTTTGTGTACTTGTAGGTTTTCCCCTTGTCTGATGGACTGCTTTTTTGAGTTGAGTTTGGATTGGGAAGAGTTCGATTTGAAGTAGTAACATATCATTGTAGATCCCGAGAGCTTGTAGTCCATCCTTTTTTATCGTGTTTATCTTTCTTGTTTGAAAAAAGTCCTTAACGTCACTTGGCAATGGGGCTTTGCTCTTTTCTATTGGAATAGCTTGGTGGGTTTTTCTTGCTTTATTTCGATGTAATCCCTGTAGTGTTAATTGAGTATCTTGAAGTTTTTGGTAGGCATTTATAATATCTGTGTCGTGGTAAAATATTTTTCTAACTTCAGGATCAAGCAACTGAATAAACGTTTTTTGCGATGTATCTTCTAAGCTCGCTCCGCTCAGGCCTTTTAAGGTGATGTAACAAATTTGAATCGTCTTATCGATGGCTTGGAGGGTTTTCTCATCTTGTTGGTCATGGTGCTGGGATTGGGTTAATGCTGCGATCAATGAGTGATGGAAGTTTTTATCATGGATGATTTTCGTATCGAACAGTGCTTTTTGTAAAGGATGTTCATACTCAGATAAAATATGATGAGCAATGGGGAGGCCATCCTTTCCAGGCACGGTTAATGAGCTACCGTGAGCGATAAGTACTTTTAAAAATTCAGTGTAATCTTTGTCTTTTCGTTCGTAGCAGTAGGCAGCGGGTAATAGCTCACCAACATTCTTCAGCGAGAAAGTTGTGCTGTTAATCGAAGTGGAGGTTCCGTGGGTCAATAGGAAATTAGCAAGCTGAGGGTTGTTTTGCATTAAGCTCATTTGAAACAGTCGAGGATCTAATGTGTCGGTAAAAGATTTGAGCATCAGTGCTAGGTCAAGTTCGTTTGAAAACAATAATGCTTTAAGTTGTTTATTACAGGCAGTATCGCTGATTTTTTTATGTTTTTGTAAAATGATTAAGTCATCTAGTGTGAATCTAACATCATCTATTTGTAATTCAGCATCGAGAACTGCGCGATGATAGTGATAGATAATGTCGGTTTGTTCTTTTGTTGATGTGGTCTTATCGATTGCGTCGAAACTTTCAGCATTTGCGATGATGTCATCCATGAGTGTTTCACGAGCTGTTTTTTCGCGTGGCTTAAGTGTGATTTTTGTAGGAGAAGCTGTTGTGGAAATAGCATCATCGTTGGTAACATCAGGTATGATTGCTTTTGGTGTGGGTTTTCCCAATATGGTTTTTTTAGGAATTGATTGCAGAAAATCACGAATTTTTCCCATAACTTTCATTTCGCCTGTAAGGGAGGTTTGGTAGCTGTAGCGAACTAAGGGTTTTAATTTTTTTATATGGGTTATTAATTTTTCCAAATAAGAGTTGTGATTTTGTATTAAATCTTTGGAAAGTTCCTCAAGCTCCTCTCCTCTCTTATTTTTTTCTTGTGTCAGAATTTCCCATGACGTTTTATGTTTTGCTCGGATCTTGGTGATGACATTCCAACTGTGTGTTGTAGCGTAAATCGCACAAGCTGCACACTGGTTCGCATTGAGACTGATTGTTTCGTAGACGCCGTCTTCCTCTTTTTCTAAATGTATTTCTTGCTGTTGGTCGTTTTCATCGAAATATACGTGAAGTCGGTATGTGTCGTTGTCGTTATTAAAGTAGCCTGTGTAGTGATAATTGCTTAATCGTGCATTATGTTTACTTTGTTGGTTGTACACACTGAGGTGATGGCTGGTGAGAGTATAATCGAGCAAAAGAGGTGATTTTGCGGTGCAGGGCAACTCTAATACAACATAGGATCTGTTTGTTTTCTTTGTTTCTAATAGTTTAATTGCTGTGCAGCCTTCCGGTGTCACGCTACTATTGTCGAGTAAAAAATGATAGAGACCATTGTTTAGCATTATGATTTTCCTAATTTATATATATTTTGATTGATAGTTTAACAGCTAAATGAATATTTATCAAACTGTACTTGGTGCAGGTAGGATTGCGCCAGGAGGATCTCCCGGCGCAATATTTTGGGGTTACAGATGAGGGGTATGGTTTAATACGTTTTTGCAAGTTTGGGTAAACTGATTAATATGCAAGGCGATACAGTTCATCATTGCATCTTTGTCACCAATGGCTTCACTACAGTATTTTTGAAAATCTGGCATACAGGCATCTAAAACCGGGCAACTTTCTTTGCCGAATAGTGCATGTTGACATTGCCGTGAAAAACCGTTGGCGTTGTCTTTGATGCAGTGCTTCATCTTATCTGGATGATGTATGGCATCTTGGCAGTAACTATTGAAATCAGCTTGGCATGCCATGAGCTTATGAGGATGGTTATGGTGTTCTTGATCTGCTTGGGCAACCGTAAAAACCAGTAAGCTTAATACGAGAGTGACAACTTTTTTCATATCTTAACTCCATTTTTTCAGTGAATATATATACTGCAATTTTACCTGCGAGCAGTATATTTCCATTCCACCATAATTAGCTAGGTTTGCAAAGGTTATTTTTGTGCAATCAATGTTCTATGTTATACTCGATACATAAAAAATTCAGGGGACTTAGAAATGAGGCAATTCCACATCAGCAGTGGGTCGAAAAAGCTGGGATATCTTATTTTTCTTTTACCACTTGTCGAAATTGCAGGCTTTATTATTGTAGGTCATTGGTTAGGCGTATTGGGTACCATCGGGCTTGTGATGTTGACGTCTTTTTTTGGCATGCTTTTGTTGAACCCAGCGGTACGCCTTATCCATTCAGGGAACCCTACGGAACAATTAATTGTTTCAAAGATATCAGGTATCTTATTGTTTTTGCCTGGGTTTTTTACAGATACGTTAGGCTTGCTCTTATTGTTTCCAGGGTTTCGAGTGATGCTAGGCAAATGCCTTATCAAGTTCCAATTTAAGGATTTTAGCAATTTTCAAGAAGGGTTTTCGTCGAAGACACAAAAGCCTGAGGATAGCGAAGCCATCGAAGGCGAATGTTGGCAGGATGATAACAAAAAAGACTAATCCTTGAATTTTTTTATTCTGACCCCAAATATAAACTTGACAGTTTGCTATACATCACTGATTATTAGCACTCTATGCTCTAGAGTGCCAAGGTTTGGTTATTGTATGAGCAGAAGTAGATAAGTCTAATACAATGAGGAGATAAACTGTATTATGAGTAATATTAGACCATTACGTGATCGTATCGTTGTCAGCCGTCAAGCGGAGACAACCTCAGCAGGTGGCATTGTGATCCCTGATACAGCTGCTGAAAAGCCTGTTTTAGGTATTGTTGCTGCGGTAGGGCCGGGCAAAACCACGGATAGTGGGACTGTACTTGAACCAGCTGTGAAAAAAGGCGATAAAGTCTTATTTGGTAAGTACGCTGGTACAGAAATAGAGCTTGAAGGTGAACAATATGTTGTGATGCGTGAAGACGACGTCATGGCTGTTGTTGAGTAAGTCAAATTCCAAGTATTGAAAGAGGGTAAATAAATGGCTAAAGAATTAAAATTTGGCGAGACAGCACGTCAGTTGATCGTACGCGGTGTTGATAAACTTGCGGATGCTGTACAAGTGACATTAGGCCCCATGGGGCGAATTGTTATTTTGGATAAAAAATTTGGTGCGCCTACGGCAACCAAAGATGGTGTTTCAGTTGCTAAAGAAATTGAGTTAGAAAATCCATTTGAAAACATGGGCGCTCAGATGGTAAAAGAAGTCGCTTCTCAAACTTCTGATGTTGCTGGTGATGGAACAACCACAGCAACGGTATTGGCTCGTGCTATTTACCGAGAAGGTTTAAAAGCAGTTGCTGCGGGTCGTAATCCGATGGACTTAAAGCGAGGCATCAATTTATGTATTGAAGCAGCTGTTGATGCATTAAAAAATGCATCTCAAGAATGTTCTAGCAAAGAGCAAATCAAAAACGTAGGTCAAGTGTCTGCGAATAATGATGCTGAAATCGGTGAAGCGATTGCCACTGCTATGGAAAAAGTAGGTAAAGAAGGCGTTATTACTGTGGAAGAAGGTCAATCTTTCAAGATTGATTTGGACGTGGTTGAAGGTATGCAGTTTGACCGTGGATATATTTCACCCTACTTTGTTACTAACCAATCTAATATGAGTGCTGAACTAGAACAGCCATTTATTCTGTTGGTTGACAAAAAAATCAGTAATATTCGTGATATGCTTCCAGTGCTTGAAAATGTTGCAAAAGCGGGTCGTCCACTGGTTGTTATCGCGGAAGATATTGAAGGTGAAGCGTTGGCAACTCTTGTTGTGAACAATATTCGTGGTATCGTCAAAGTGGCTGCGGTGAAGGCTCCTGGATTTGGTGATCGTCGTAAAGCAATGCTTGAAGATATTGCTATCTTAACCGGTGCTACGGTGATTTCTGAAGAGGTCGGTCGTACGTTAGAGTCTGCTGGGCTAGAAGATCTTGGTACAGCGAAGAAAGTGCTAATTACGAAAGATGATACAACCATTATTGATGGTGCTGGAGACGAAGGCGGATTGACCGGACGTATTGAGCAAATTCGTACGCAAATTGCAGATGCTAGCTCTGATTATGATCGTGAAAAACTCCAAGAGCGTGTTGCAAAACTCTCTGGTGGTGTTGCTGTGATCAAAGTCGGTGCTGCAACTGAAATAGAAATGAAAGAGAAAAAAGCTCGGGTTGAAGATGCATTGCATGCAACACGTGCTGCTGTTGAAGAAGGTATTGTTCCTGGTGGTGGTGTTGCATTGATTCGTGCGATGCAGGCTATTACAGATATCAATGGTGTGAATGAAGATCAGGCTGAAGGTGTGCAAATTGCTCGTCGAGCAATGCAAGCGCCGTTGCGTCAGATTGTTGCTAATGCAGGCCAAGATGCTTCTGTTATCCTGGATAAAGTTGTTCATGCGAAGGGCAACAATGGTTACAATGCTGCTACAGGTGAGTATGGTGATTTGGTTGCGATGGGTATCATTGATCCGACTAAAGTAACCCGTAGTGCACTGCAAAATGCTGCATCTGTTTCTGGCTTGCTGTTAACAACAGAATGTATGATAACGGATTTGCCAAGTGATGAAGCTGCTGGTGGTGCCGGTGATATGGGCGGCATGGGCGGTATGGGTGGAATGGGAGGTATGGGCGGCATGATGTAAGCTGCTTATAGTATACCTTTTACTGACACTTGTTCAGCTTAAAAGCCCGCCTTGTGCGGGCTTTTTTAATCATCATCTTTATGTATAATAAATTCTCCTGGGTGATGGGGTTTATTTTTTTTATTTTCTTTATGAGATAGGCTAAGCTCATTACCTGCATCTTCAACGGTTCCTTTTTCTAGGGCGATTTTTAAGCGTAGATTATTTTGTGAGTCGGCATTTAGAAGTGCTTCTTCTTCAGAAATTTTTCCTGTTTGATAGAGTTTATATAAAGCCATATCAAACGTTTGCATGCCAAGGTTTTCTGATTTTTCCATGATGGATTTGATATTTTCAATGTCCCCTCGACGAATTAAATCATGAATTAAAGGTGTTCCAACCAAGACTTCTACGGCGGGTATTCGTTTGCCATCTAATGAAGGGATTAATCGTTGGGATATAATAGCTTGTAGATTTAAAGAAAGATCAAGCATGATTTGTTCTCGTCGATTAGAAGAAAAGAAATGGATAATGCGATCCAATGCTTGTTCTGCATTACCTGCATGGAGCGTGGATAGACACAGATGACCTGTTTCTGAAAATGAAATGGCATATTCCATGGTTTCTTGAGTGCGTATTTCACCGATTAATATAACATCTGGTGCTTGGCGTAAGGTGTTTTTTAATGCATCCCCATAGTTAAGAGTATCAATGCCGACTTCTCTTTGGTTAATAATGGATGTCTTATTGGCATGGACAAATTCAATAGGATCTTCCACAGTAATAATATGGCCATCGGAGTGAGTATTACGATGATCGACCATCGAAGCGAGAGTTGTTGATTTCCCTGTTGAGGTCGCGCCGACCAACAGGCAAAGTCCACGTTTTTCCATGACTAATTTTTTTAGAATGGGGGGTAAACCGAGCTCTTCAATGGTGGGGATCACGCTTTTAATGGCTCGGATCACCATGGCTAATTCATTACGTTGTTGGAACAGGTTGATGCGAAAGCGCCCTAATTGGGGATCCGTAAAGGCCATATTGAGTTCAGGATGCTTATCGAATTGCAATAATTTTTCAGGCGAAATGATATCCAATGCGATATCTCTGACTTTGCCAGGAGGAAGTACGGCGTTATCGATAGTTTTGATTCGGCCATGGATGCGGATGGATGGAGGAGCATGTGTTGTCAGAAAAAGATCGGATGCTTCATGTTCCACCATGATTTTTAAGTACTTTTTGAAAATCATAAAGGCTCGTGGCTTAGCTATATATATGATAAAGCATAGCACAGAGAAGTTAATTTTACCCTTAAGAACCTATTCCATGTCTAAAATAGCATGCCATTGTTCTTCTGTGACGGGAGTAATGGAGAGGCGATTGCCTGGTTTTAGTAGCTGCATTCCGCTCAGCGCGGGGTTTTCTTTTAATTCTTCGAGACTAATCATTCGGGATAGCTTTGTTTTAAATTTCACATTAACCATAAACCAGCGTGGATTGTCTTCGGAGCTTTTCGGATCGTAGTAAGGGCTTGTGGGATCTAGAGCAGTATGATCGGGGTAAGCTTCCTTGACGACTTCCATCGTGCCAACCACCCCAGGAGGTTTGCAATTGGAGTGATAAAAAAGGATACCGTCACCTTTTCTCATTTCATCACGCATCATGTTTCTTGCTTGGTAATTACGGATCCCATCCCAGTGGTCAGTCTTTTTTGGGCATGCAATTAAATGATCAATACCAAAAGTGACAGGTTCAGACTTCATTAGCCAGTATTTCATTTTGTTTTTTCCTTTAATGCCATACCCATAGCGAATAATTTTTCGGTTTTCTAGCTTGCTCTTTTAACCCCTATTGTACAATTAAATCTTGGTAATAAGAATGGCTATTACCTGCGCTATACATACCGATAAATCATCCGCTATGAGTCTAGATTGATTAAATAAACGGTTTGGTCAGTCACCACGCCATCTAAAGGGACATCCCAAGTCTCTGCCTGAATTTTTTTGGTTTTTTGGAAATCATGGGCTAGTCCGAGTAGTAGCGTATCGTGAGCTTGGGTTTTTGTAAAGGCAAAACAACGATCGTAAAACCCTGCCCCCATACCAATACGGTTTCCCATTAAGTCAAATTGTACCAATGGCATAAAAGCAATATCCAGATCTTGGGGGGAGCAGACATGACTTTCATGATAAAGAGGTTCTAGGATACCGTAACGATTAGCTGTTAACGGATCTCCTGGGGTATAAGCCAGAAATAGCATGCCAAAGGATTTGTTTGGATCAATCACAGGTAAATAGCACTGTTTTCCTTGGTGATAGCATGCCTCAAGCAATGGCATCGGATCTAGCTCTCCATCATTTGCGACATAAAAAGCAAATCGTTTTTTATGGGTTAGCAAGGGATGGTCGATAATGTTCATGGCGACGTTATTGGCATTCATTTCTTGTTCGGCACTCGATAAGTGGCGGCGCTGGAGTCGTGAAGAGTGCCTTAATTTTGTTCTATTCCCCACTAACTCTCCTCAGTATCTACAAGGACAGTATCGAGCTTTTCTCGGAGTATTTGCAAGCGGTTTACGATGGTTTTTGAATGATCCGAACTTTTTTCTTTAAGATTGAGGTAGTCATGGGTAATGTTGAGAGCGGCCATGACAAGAGTTCGCTCAAAATCTACTAATTTTCCTGAATCTCGTATGGATTGTACGGCATGACTCAAATAGCTCGCTGCTTTTTCAAGTTGGTCTTGCTGGTTCTTTCCGCATTTAACCGGAAATTTGCGATTGAGGATCTTAATGGTAAAAGGTTCTTCAATTTTAAGGGATGTTGCTGTGCTCATGACTGCCTCATTTTTAAAACCTACACATTCCATACTTATGAAGATTTATGATTATCCTTTATAAGTATGTGTGCGGGATTCTGACTCTACGCTGGTGAGAGTCAATATAGACCCTGGTTTATAAAAGTGCAAATAAAAATTTTGTACAATACCCCATAGGGTGTTAAAATTTTCCACGAGTAGATTTGTCCATAGGCAAGCGGGGATTGAATTGAGTATAAAACTACCTTGTTATCAAGCAGTTAGAGAGGCTTTGGGTCAAGCGTCTGCTGTTGTTTCGCCCTCGGAGGCCCATGGATTGCTGTGTGGATTACTCACTGTGGGCAAAGTCCAGAATATGGATGGGACTCTATGGGTGCGAGCTATTACCTCCGATCTTGAGTCTGATGTTCAGCTTGCACCAGACAAAGCTAAAGTACTGAGCTTGTTGTTTAATTTAACGAAAGAAATGTTTGAAGAGCTGGAATTTAACTTTACTTTATTGGTACCAGAAGAAGATGTTGCGCTTACGGCTAGAGCAGAAGAACTTGGAATGTGGTGCCAAGGATATCTGTCAGGGCTGGGCTTGGGAGACATCAATTTAGACAGTATAAAAAATGACGAGGTAAATGATATTTTACATAAAATTAGTGAAATATCTCAAATTGATTATGAACACTTAGACGTTTCTGAAGCAGATGAAAGTGCCTTTGTAGAGGTGAGTGAATTTATACGTATTGCGGTGATGTCACTTCATTTAGAGGTTCTTCAATATAAGCAAAGTGATGATGGTGGTCATTCTGGTGGTCATTATCATTGACAGCAAAAAAGAGGTTTTAGGGGAATATGCTAAGCGAAGACAGGTGCTGTGGCAGGCGATGGAAGATAATTCCATCGCTATCTTATCAGCACAAAACGAAGTGATTCGTAATGGTGATGCTCATTTTCCCTATCGCCAAGGAAGTAATTTTTATTATTTGACAGGTTTTGAAGAGCCAGAATCTGTGATGGTATTGCTTAAAGAGCAGAGCCATTGTCATTATATTTTATTTTCAAGGCCTCTTGATCCAAAGCAAGAACGGTGGACCGGTAAACGAGTAGGGCAACGTGGTGCAATGGAATGTTATGGTGCAGATGATGCTTATCCCATTGACCAGTTGGAAGAGCAGCTCAGTCATTTATTAGAAGACAAAAATGCAATTTACTATCCTATTGCAAGAGATGCTGGTTGTGATGAGACCATTATGAGGTTAATGGAACATATTTACGAAAAACAGCGTAAAGGCATTGGTGCGCCGGAAAAAATAGTCAATATAGAAACCATCCTGCATCCCATGCGATTGATAAAAAGTGAATATGAAATTGAAATGATGCAAAAAGCTGCGGACATCAGCGTTGCAGCTCATCGGCGAGCTATGACAATGTGTCGGCCAGGCTTGTATGAATATCAAATAGAAGCTGAAATCCTTCACGAATTTCACGGACATGGCTGCCCAGTCCCTGCATATCCATCCATTGTGGCCAGTGGTGAAAATGGATGTATTTTACATTATATTGAAAATAACGCCGTTGTTAACGATGGAGATTTGCTGTTAATCGATGCAGGGGCGGAATATCAAAATTATGCTGCCGATATTACCCGAACGTTTCCAGCTAATGGTCGATTTACACAAGAGCAAAGGGCTATCTATGAATTGGTGCTAGATGCCCAACTCAGCGGCATTCAAGTTGTCAAACCGGGAGTTCCTTGGCCTAAGATCCAAGAAATTATCGTTGAAATTTTAACCCAAGGTCTTTTGGATTTAGGAATATTACAGGGTAAATTTCAGGATTTAATTGCCAACCAGAGTTACAATGAATTTTATATGCATAACTCAGGTCATTGGTTGGGATTAGATGTTCATGATGCAGGCCCCTATAAAAAAGATAAACAGCCTATCCCATTGCAACCGGGAATGGTCTTAACGGTGGAGCCTGGAATTTATATTGATCCGAATAATCATCAAGTTGATGAAAAATGGCATGGCATAGCGGTACGTATTGAAGATGATGTTTTAGTTACAGCCCAAGGACATTGTGTTCTATCGGGGGCTTTGCCAAAGACTGTTGAAAAAATTGAATCCTTAATGAATCATGGCTAGGTTACGGATCCTCTGCGCTCAGAGCGTTGTTTTAGCGGAAAAAGTTTTTTCTCATTTGGGGAATGTGACAATTATTTCTGATGAGGATATTAACCGCGATAGCTTGCAAGATCAAGAATGCCTCATTGTTCGCTCAAAAACCGCTGTGACAAAAAAATTAATTGAAGGATCGAAGATTCAGTTTATTGGTACGGCTACGGCAGGACTTGATCATATTGATGAAAAATATATAAATCAGTGTGCTGATGGGAAAGGGGCGAATGCAGCCAGTGTCGCAGAATATGTTATCAGTGGATTGCTTTATTTGGAATATCATAAAAAAATTTCTCTTCAAGGAAAAACATTAGGGATCATAGGCTATGGTAATGTTGGTCGATGTTTAGAAAAGTACGCTAAAGCACTGGGAATGAATGTCATTGCAAACGATCCCCCTTTAGAAGATAAGCTAAAACGACAACATTTATTTCCACTTAAAAAAATATTTGAAGAAACAGATATTTTATCCCTACATATTCCTCTGGTTAAAAATGGAAAATATAAGACAACTGCCTATGCAGATTATGAGTTTTTTAAACAATTTAAAAAGCCTATTGTTTTTATCAATAGTGCACGAGGAGATATTGTGAATGAAGATCATTTGTTATATGCCATGGATAAAGGATGGGTACGTGAAAGTATCATTGACGTATGGCGAAACGAACCGCAAATTAATTCGGAGTTAGTGCACAGAGCAACCCTTGCAACACCTCACATTGCAGGTTATTCCTGGCCTGGACGAATATGTGGTACGTTACAGGTTTATCGACAATGTTGTGAATATTATTTTGTGGAACCTCGTTGGAAACTAGAAGATTTATATTCGCTCCCAAGTAAAGTTTCATCTTCAAATAATTTGTATGAAGCGCTGAAGTCAATTTATGATATTGAGAAAGACAGTAGAACATTAAAAACATTCAGTCGGGATAGGATTGTAGTTGGATTTAATCAAATGCGCCAGTCATACCCCAAGAGAGATGAATTTTCTCTAGGAGCAGTGAACAGCAAAATGAATCAGGATGTTGTTTATGATTAACCAGGAATTTGATGTTATCATTGTCGGCGGTGGCTTGGTAGGGCGAGTTTCCGCTATCGCTTTTGCTCAACGTGGATTGCAGGTTGCTATCATTGAAGCAAACCCGCCGTCACTACAATTGCAAACAGATTACGATACCCGGTCAATTGCTTTATCCTATGGTTCTGTACAGATCTTAGATAAGCTTGATCTTTGGCAACTAATCGCAAAAAAAGTTACAGAAATCCATCAAGTTCACATATCTGATCAAGGACAATTTGGTTTTACTCGGATCCATGGGAAGGACTATCAATTACCTGCACTCGGCTATGTGATAGAGATGCCACATTTGATAAAGATACTTGTGGCGTCACAACAACAGTCTGAAAATATTACATTACTGGCCCCGGTCACATTTGAATCCATGGAACGCATTGATGGCAAATGGCAGATAACCATTAAGCATGATGACGTAGAAAAAAAATTAAGTTGTTCATTGACGATTGCCGCAGATGGTGTGAAATCATCAATTCGAAACATGTTGGGAATTGATGTTAGCCATCATGACTATCAAAAGAAGGCCATTGTTTCCAATGTAGGATTATCTCGCTGTCATGATGGTATTGCATATGAAAGATTTACTCGCACAGGGCCTGTTGCATTACTGCCGATTGCGGATGATCGTTATGCGTTAATATGGACTGTGGAACAATCAGAAGAACTCTTGAGTTTAAGTGATGATGATTTTTTAAAAAAATTACAAAAACATTTTGGTTATCGCGCGGGGCGTTTTGTTCGGGTTGGAAAACGCTTGAGTTATCCGCTGACATCTATTCGCTCGAAGCAGCAAACCTCTCCCGGAGTGATTCTTATGGGAAATGCTGCACATAACCTTGCGCCTTTTGCGGCCCAAGGCTTTAATCTCAGTTTACGAGATGTTGCAACCTTAATGGAACAGTTTGATAAACATTATCATTCAGGTGAGATCAATCCTTGTTTTTTTGATCATTATGAAAAAGCAAGAAAAACAGATCAACGTGTAACATTTTATTTTACGCATAGCTTAGCAACCGTTTTTAATCCGAGATTTATACCGACTCGATTTCTGCGTAATGTGGCTATGGTTTCTTTAGATCGATTGCTTTTTATGAAAAGATTGCTTGCTTGGCAGGCCATGGGGTTGTAAATATGGAAGTCATTGATATTGATGTTGCGATTGTGGGTGCAGGGATAGTTGGGTTAACCCTGGTCAATGCGCTGAAAAATTTACCGTTAACAGTGGCTCTGTTGGATAGTCGAGAACCCGTCTCTTCTTATGATTCATCAACCTATGATAGTCGGGTGAGTGCGATTACCGTAGCCTCTCAGCGTATATTATCTAATTTACAGATATGGCCTCATATTGTATCTGAACGAGTCAGCGCTTTTGATGAAATGCATGTGTGGGATGCATTGGGCGAAGGAAAAATTCATTTTAATTGCCATGATATTGGCATGCCAGTCATTGGACATATCATTGAAAATCGAGTCATCAGTCAAGCGCTTTTTAAGCACATTCAATATTGTCATAATGTCCAATGTTTTTTTTCAGAAACACTAGTCGATTTAACGCTGGGAGATGATGATAAAATACTTATGACCGAAAGTGGCAAAAAAATAAAAGCCAAATTAATTGTAGGAGCCGATGGTGGAAAATCTTGGGTGAGAGAGAAACTGGCAATTCCATGCAAAGGATGGGATTATCAGCAGCAAGCTATCGTTGCTATAGTTAAAACAGAATTGCCTCATAAAAAAACTGCTTGGCAACGATTTTTGCCTACAGGGCCGTTAGCCTTTTTACCTTTGGATGATCCTCACTATTGTTCTATTGTCTGGTCTACAACACCTTATGAATCACAGCGCTTGATTTTGTTAAATGATGAAGAATTTAGACGAGAGTTGAGTTCAGAATTTGATTTTCAGTTAGGTTCTATTCTTGAAACATCAAAACGATTTTGTTTTCCACTGCACATGCGTCATGTTAAAAACTATGTGAAACCAGGTTTTGCTTTGGTGGGAGATGCTGCCCATACCATTCATCCTTTGGCAGGCCAGGGCGTGAATTTAGGATTGCTAGATGCCGCTTCCCTTGCCCAAGTGATAGAAACGGCTCTCAATAAAGGCCGAGATTTTAGTGCCATGACACAACTACGTCGTTATGAGCGGTGGCGTAAAGCAGATGTTGAAATGATGATTATTGCCATGGAAGGGTTTAAACGATTATTTAGCAATGAAGTGAAGCCACTGGCTTTCGCCCGCAACTGGGGTTTAGAGTGGATGGATAAATGCAAACCTATTAAAAATCATATTATGGCAAGAGCCATGGGACTTTCTGGAGATTTGCCGGTTCTTGCTAAGTAGCTATAGCCATCCGCGCCAAGTATAACGATTTTATGCTATAATCTTTCGCCTAGGAGGGTGGACAGAGAAGAGAAAATATGGATAAAAAACAAACACTATTGGTTGTTGATGATGACCAAGAGATCCGTGAAATACTTGCCGATTTATTAGCAAATAAGTACGGTTATCAGGTTATTTGTGCTTGCCACGGTGAACAGATGTTCCAGCAATTGGGGCAAAATGATGTGGATTTAATTATCCTGGATGTGATGATGCCAGGTGATGATGGCTTTGAGTTGTGCCGAAAACTACGTAAAACATCTCGTACACCTATTATTATGCTAACGGCAAATGGTGATGAAACGGACAGGGTGGTTGGATTAGAAGTGGGAGCAGATGACTATTTACCCAAGCCTTTTAGTCCTAGAGAACTTGTTGCAAGGATCCGTGCACTGCTTCGACGTATGGATATGTTGACGGTAGAGGCCGAAGAAGTATCTGCTGCTGCAAGAGATGATGATGACGATGCGGTTTCCTTTAGTGGCTGGACATTGGATATGGCCACTCGTCATTTGAGTTCTCCCGAAGGTATCGAAATTAGTTTAAGTTCAGGAGAATATTCTTTGTTGGTTGCCTTTGTGCAACATCCTCGGCGTGTCTTAAGTCGAGATCAATTGTTAGAATTAACAAAGAATCGTAGTGCAGGCCCTTTTGATCGTAGTATTGATATTCAAGTGAGTCGCTTGCGACAAAAAATTGAAGAGGATCCTAAAAAGCCCGAAAGGATTAAAACTGTGCGTGGTGGCGGTTATATGTTTACCTGTGTCATTGATCGAGTGATGGTGGATGGCTAAGCATAAAAATCTTTTTTTACCGGATTGGATAAATAGTAAAATTTTGATTTTAGTTTTTTCTGGTATGATTATTACACATTTTATTATTTTTGTTATTTATTCGGAGAGAAATAGCAGTTTTGAATTTAAAATTAACCGGGATATTAAAGCAAGGCAGATTATTAACTTTATTCAGACCATTGAAAATACGCCTCAAGAAGATCAAGACAAGTTGGTCAAAGCTTTGGATATTGCTGCTTTTAAAATCACATTAGATGATAAGCCAAAATGGAAAGAAAAATTTATCCATGCGAGTCTTTGGCAAGTGTTGAAAAAAATCAGCGCCCAGAGTCCTAGTATTGAATTATCCTTCATGCTAGCGCCGAATCGGTGGTTAAATATTACAGCTGAGGTTATTCAAGATTCTTGGGGATTGCAATCATTATTGCTGAGCTTAGAAATTATTGTGATTGCATCAATATTATTCTCTATTTGGACGATTAAACGTTTTACGCAACCTTTAAAAATTATTACTGAGAGAGCAGAATGTCTTGGCGTTAACTTGCATAGTGATCCCCTTCCCATCTATGGGCCTCGGGTTGCACAGGTGACGGCAGAGGCGATGAATACGATGCAAAAGCGTATTCGAGATTTGGTTGAAGCCAGAACAAAAATGCTTGCCGCGATATCCCATGATTTGCGCACGCCAATTACGCGTTTAAAATTAAGAGCGCAATATATTGATGATGAAGCGCAATATCAGAAAATTATTATGGATTTAGATGAAATGGAGTCTATGATTGCTGAGACTTTGTCATTTGCACGAGAAGATAACCAAAAAGAAAAACGAGTCAATATTGATTTGGCATCTTTGCTTTCTACATTATGCGATGATTTTTCTGACGTGGGCCATCCTGTGGAATATCTCGGTTGTCACACACGCTTACCTATTTTTGGTGGCTCCGTTGCTTTGAAACGGGTTTTTAGCAACTTAATAACCAATGCAATCAAATATGCAGGTTCTGCCCAGGTGAGCTTAATTGCCAATGAAAATGAAGGTGTCGTCTATATTGATGATGATGGGCCAGGTCTCCCTGAGGAACAGTTAGAACAGGTATTCCAACCATTTTTTCGCGGAGATTCATCCCGCTCTAGAGAGACTGGTGGTACCGGCTTAGGATTAGCGCTAGCCCGAGATATTATTCAAGCCCATGGAGGAGCTATCCACTTAGAACGTCGTGAACCTAGAGGATTACGAGTTGTTGTGAAGCTGCCGAAATCGATGGGATTAGTGAGCTAATTAATTTGTGCTGCATGCGAAAAGCAGGCAAGTAGAGAGAGTATCTGGCTCGGTCTAGTCTCTACATCGATGGAGCATGAGATCTAATGTGTTCAGCAAGTGCTGCTAGTTCGGTGTCATCTGCACGCTCAGAGTCGTGAGATGAAATATAACCTTCATATTGCTCGAAAAACTTACTGGCAGGTGATGATATTGGTTGCCAATGCTTTAGCCTAGCTGTACCATGCATGGGGAACAATTTACTATGTAGGTGATTAACACCAGATCCTTCGAACATCATTCCAGTGCGCCCAACCTCTTCAAATGCACTATCAAGTAATTTTGCAACTTTTTTGCTTGCGATCGTTAGTCCAGTGATAACGCTTTCATATTGCTCGAAAATATAGCTGGAGTAATGTTTTTTAGGAATCACTACTGAAAATCCAAGTGTATTTGGAAATATCGATAAAAATGCTAAGTGTTTTTCATCTTCCTAGATAATATGAGCTTTTGAACGATCTTCGATAATTTCACAAAATATACAGCTCACGGTAATTACCTCTGATTCTATCTGGGATTTACATCATTACTCATCACTATAACATAGGCTTGGCTCTAATGGTATGGATCAGTTTACCCCATAGCAGCTGCCTGTGATCCAAATAGTCGTGATTTTGACATAATATGACAAAAATTAGGAGCGCGGTTATTATTATTTTGAGCACTCCATGATTCGAACAAGGCAAGCAGATTATCTATTATTTTTTCTATGGTTTGCTCATTTTTATAAGAATTGCTCTTTTGAAAATAATATTGAATTTCCTGGTGTAATTGTTTTTTTGATTTAGCAAAGCTCAAGATTTTTTTATAAGAATCATTCATAGATTGGCAGACTTGTTGAAATAATTCTAAGAAGTTTTTTTTGTAAAGAAAATGCGTTAAGCAGTGAATAAAAACAAAACTATCTTGTTCATCTGTTTCAATGGTCTTTGATAAGATTGCCTCTTTGAATTCAATTTTAAATTGTTTTTGTGCAAGATCTGATTTTTTAAAGTAAGTATTTTCAGATAATGTGAATACCGATATTTTTTCTATTATTTTGTCGAAAACTGAGTCATCGTCTATTTCAGTTTCATATTCAGATCCTTGCTCGATTTCTTCATCTAAATCATCAGCATCATCTGAATCATCGGCATTATCATCAAGGGGTTCAATTTCTTCAATTGTAGCCATGGATTCTGTGTTTTCTTCACTTGATTCCACTAATGAATCGTCTAAAAGGTAGTTAATGTTATCCATTGTCTCGACTTGAGAAAATTGTAACTCGGGGGCTAAGCTATTTTCTTCTATTTCAGCAGCTTCTAATGCGGGTTCACTTTGGATGGTCGAATCTTCTTCTAATGCTACCCATTCATCATTTTGTTCATTTTCAGAAGCGTTAATGTGTTTTAGTATTTGTGTTTGGCGTTTGTGTTGTTCAATTGGAGTGCAGAGGATCTGGCCCTCAAATTCTTCAGTGGTGGATTCTATATGGGTGATATGTTCTTCTAAAAATATAGCTAACTCATCCACTTCCACATAATCTGCCATTTTTTGCTCATCCTGGAGCATTTGTGCAGCAGCATCAGGGTTTGCTGCCCAAGCCGCTTTTTGTTCCAAACTTTGCTCATTGTTTGCCATTTTTTTCCCTTATTTTCCCAATTGAAATATCCAGAAAGGAATATCAGTAATCCTAGCAAAGCTTTGTAACAAAACAGGGTTTTCGATGTTGGGGGCTTGTAACAGAATGTAACATGAAGTGAGACTGTGCCATTAAAGCCACTGTTTGATTAATCAAACACAAAGTGTTTTTTATTTAACCAAAATAAGATATTTCTACACGCATGTAGAGCATACAAATATCATAATATTTCCTTAATATTCGTGGACTAATATACCTTCAAAGAGTGGTAAAAATGACTAATACAGGAGACATACAGGAGACGGTTTTGGATCCAATAAAAAAAGATGTGGACTCAATAGAAGAAGCTGAAGCTGAACAGTCTTCAAAAAATCCCAAGCTTTTTGCAACAATTACAGATGCTGTGGTAGAGTATGTTATAAGAGATTCTCTGGCATATTACAAAGATGAACATGTTGAAATGGCTTTGGAATATCTTCGAGCATGCGAAACATGCACAACCACCGCTAAGTTGATTGATCTGACAACGAATTTAATGGTTATAGCCCCGCCTCACAACGAACAATATGGATCGTTGAAAGCATTTTTGCTTACCTACTTTATATCCACCGTTGGCCTCTTCAAACAGCATGAATTACGTGATCAGCAAGATGATAATAATACTTTAGCTGATTTTTTAGAGGACAAACTTAAAAAGGAATATCCAGAAGAAAATCATCCCCTGCTGAATGCTAATGAAGGAGAGTTGCTCCCTATCATTAAAACTGTTACTGAAGAAAAAAATAAAATAAAATCGGGTTTGTTTCATTCTGACAAAGGGAAAAAACGTCTGAGTAGAGTATCCGCGCTTTGTGAAATATTGAAATTAGATGAGCGGAACTACAAAGTTATTGTAACATTTTTCAATTATTATGCAGGTGATTTTGAGGAAGCTTCAAGCAAAGGATTACTACTTCATAAAATGCAAGCAGATTTGCAGTTCATTGATAAGAACGACTATCCTGTCCCTGACAAGGGTGTACGGCATAATGCAAAATGGCATAACTCAGAGATTTATCGAAAGAAGTCTTACAGAGCGCTATGACAATCCAGAAGATGTTAATCAAGTTATTCAACATAGTAGATGGCACTAAAGCTTGGCCCTGTTAGGATTAATGACTTTTTTAATGAACCAGCCAAGTCTCGCTCATGACGAATGATCCTTTATTCTATTCTACTGGATGCTGCGAACTCTCAGGATTGAATCGCACAATAGAAATTAAAAATCATCCCAAACCTTATCCAGAGGGTCATTCTTTAATTTTTCTTCACGAAAATCAATGGACTCTTTTTCAGTATTGCCAGTATCATAAGGTATTCTGAAGAAATATTTATTTGAAAATTCCACTGTACCTAACGTGACCGGTGTTTTAAAATCATGGTATTGTAGTAGGGCTTGTTGTTGTTCGCATATATCAATACAGGGGATAATTAATTGATTAGCATAAGTTCCCTTTAGGAGTATTGCTTTTATTGGAGCAGCGAAATTTTCCTGCTGTAATTCTAACGCTGCGGCTGTTGGGTTTTTCGCAAGAGTTTCGATGCCAAGATGAGTACCTTCTTCTTGAGTCGAACGGATCCAACAAATGATACCAAGGTTCCAGTCTGTTTGATCAGCTTTTTCTCTCAAAATAATTAATTCTCCTGGTTGTGCGGTAGGTAGATAATTTTCTGGAGATATGAGACAGAATCCATGTTGGCTTTTATTCGTGATACGCCATTCGTATTTTTTATGTTGTTCTTCGCTATCTTCTTCTGATGGCAAGGATGATTTTTTTTCATCTTCTTTTGTTAAGAGATCCCAGGGATCGTAGTAGTGAGAAGATGATTCGGTTTTTGATTCTATATCAGGCTCTTTTTGGTTTTTATCTGCATCGTCAATAAGCTTTAAATTGCTGCGAATGTTCAGTGGGGATGTTTTTTCTAGGGTTTTATCTAATTTCATTTTTGCATCACAATGTAGGACAAAATGGATGTCATTTAACCCTAAGTAGCATATTATGTGATTCTCTGCCTTGACTCTATCGTGTTGTCGCTGATGCAGATGCCCCCACACGTCAATCAGATCAAGCATGAGACTTTTGGGCATGGGGGTCATAATGGTTTTTGAGATTTCATTTTCTGAACGCTGTTTAATACATTTTTCAACATGCTCAATCAATTTTTCTGTATTGAGTCCAAAAGAATTTTCTTCGTCATTTAGAGGGTGGGTATCAAATTTTCGATATTGAGGGCGCAAATCTAAATGGGTATGAACAGTAAAAATAGTACGGGTGTCAGCGATAGGCATTATCTCTGCATAGTTTGCCCAGAGAAGTAGCGCTTGATCGACTTTATCCAAGTCAACTTCATCTAAGTGAAAGGGATTGGCTGTGGAAATGAGTAAACAGTGTTTATAAGCGCCTTCTACCGTAACGTTGTGTTTTTCTAATTCGATTGGAATGTGGAGTAAGTTATGTTTTTTTCCATGGATGTAAAGTTTGTGTAATTTCAACCATAAATTTTTAGGTGCTTTCGCATGCATCAGATAGCTTGCTAGTAAGACTCTGCGTAAATGAAACAAACTTCGATAGAGTGCTGTTAAGTGGATATCTTTAAATCCTTTAGGATGGTGGAGTACGATATCTTTAATGAGTAATGCGTAGGTTGTGGCACATCGATCTTCAATGGCTTGGGCCAAGGCAACAATTTTAGGGCGCTGCTCATAGGAGAGAGTTGTTTGACCAATAAAGTGCTTGCGTAAGGTGTTCCAGAGATAATCTATGGTTTTTTTTAGGGTTTCTAAAATAGCCAAATGGTGGGTGGGAGAGAGATTGCTGTGAGGTAGGTGTTTTAAGTAATCATGGACAAGCTCAGCGGTTTTGCCCACATTCGTATAGGGTAATTCTTCTAGCCAGGAGTTGATTTGTTCAATACTGGGAGCATTATGCGCCATAATAGTTCAACCTAGAAACCATCGTGTGAAGCTATCCATATATTATAGCAGCGGTATCTTACTTAATGCGTCAGCTTGTTCTTTGACAAGTTTGGGAACTAAATAGCCAGATAATTGAGCAACCAACTCCTGCCAGATGGTTTTGGCGGTGGTTTCATCCACATCAAAGTGCGCGGATCCCTGAACTTTATCCATGAGATGCAAGTAGTAGGGAAGTGCCCCATAATGGAATAGTTTTTCGCTGAGTGCTTTTAAAATAGAGCTGCTGTCGTTAATCCCTTTGAGTAAAACGCTCTGATTGAGTAAGGTAATATTTGCCGCTGCCAATTGATCCAGGGATTTTTTCACCGAAAAATCTAATTCATTGGGGTGATTACAGTGGATAACAACGACGCATTTGAGTTTAGGGCGAATAATTGATTTTATGAGTTTTTTATTTATTCTTTCAGGAATAACAATAGGTAGTCGAGTGTGGATCCGAAGGGTTGTCACATGAGAAATCTCAGCAATTTTGTCCACGAGGTAAGCCAAATATTCATCCGTAGCCAATAACGGATCCCCTCCACTGAAAATAACTTCATGAATACTGGAATCTGTCTTAATGTAATCCAAGCAGGGTTGCCATCCTGCTCGGCCAGGATTGTTATCTTGGTAAGAGAAATGCCTGCGAAAACAATAGCGACAATGAATTGCACAGGCTCCAGCCACAGTGAGCAATACTCGGCCTTGATATTTGTGTAATAGTCCAGGAACAGGGTTACTTTGTGCCTCTGCTAGAGGATCTTGGCTAAAACCTGGCACTTTCAGCCATTCCTTCGCAGTAGGCAATACTTGAAGCAGGAGGGGATCGTTGGGATCCCCTGGCTTCATCCGGGAGACAAAACGCCAAGGAACTCGCAGAGGAAAAGGTTGCTTGATGAGGCAATCTTCCTGAGTCAGATTCAAATGTGACAGTAATTCATCTACATTTGTGACAACGTCACGAAGCTGGCGTTGCCAAGGAGCTTGTTTTTCTTGAATTTGAGAAACCACTGATGATACCTTCGGATAAAATTTTGTCCAGCACCTAGTAGTGGTATCTGTGACCCAAAATCGGTAGAATCAATATTTTACCCAAAGAGGTTGTAATGGCAAGTTATTCGACCAGTGAGTTCAAAGGCGGACTTAAGGTGATGCTGGATAATGATCCGTGCAGTATTATCGACAATGAGTTTGTGAAGCCGGGGAAAGGGCAGGCTTTTAATCGGGTGAAACTTCGAAACCTTAAAACGGGCCGAGTGATTGAGCGGACGTTCAAGTCTGGTGAAACCATAGAAGCGGCAGATGTTGTTGATATGGACGTTCAATATTTATACAGCGATGGAGAGTTTTGGCATTTCATGGTGCCGGATACTTTTGAACAGATTGCCGCGGATAAAAAAGCGGTGGAAGATGCGATAAAGTGGTTAAAAGATCAAGATATGTGCATGATCACTCTTTGGAATGGCTCACCTTTATGTGTTACACCACCAAATTTTGTCAATCTGAAAATCGTTGAAACGGATCCGGGCCTTCGAGGGGATACTTCTGGAGGAGGAAGCAAACCTGCAACCTTAGAGTCTGGTGCTGTTGTGCGCGTGCCTCTTTTTGTCCAAGAAGGCGAGTTAATCAAAGTGGATACCCGCAAAAGTGAATACGTTTCTCGGGTTAAAGAGTAATATGCGTGATGTTGGCTGAACAGGGATGGGAAATAAGATTGCATTTTTTGAGTGCGAGTACATTTTTTAGAGGAGGGATCTTCTTTTTGGTTTTACTGCTTTGTGCCTGTAGTAGCCAGAAAGTAGCACCTCCTGCTCCACGCAGTAAAGCTATGACGTCGAGTGTTGCGGTGGGTGCGGCAACCGGAGCCATTGTGGGATCGGTTGCATCGGGGGTTCCTAATGCATTGACAGCGGTTATGGGTGGTATCGTTGGTGGTGCTGTTGGACTAAAGCTTGCCGAGCAAATTTCTCAAGATCAATTACATCATGATTTACTGCGGGGTAATGTTCAGATCATCAAGGTGGGTGAAGATATTATGGTTGTTTTGCCTAGTCACAGCTTTTTCTACGATAATTCATCTCACCTCAACGAAGCTTTTTATCCGGTTTTGGATGATGTTGCAACATTTATGGCACGTTACCAGACAGTGACAGTAAAGGTGGCGGGTTATACGGATAATCAAGGGGATAACACTCGGAACCTTGCATTATCAAGAGAGCAAGCCCAAGCGATTGCGAAGTATATTCAACATCAAGGTATCGATGCGCGTTATATCTATGCCACCGGGTATGGAGAAGATTTTCCTATTGCATTGAACGACACTCTGGAAGGGCGCTATACGAATCGTCGAATACAAATTACCTTTCGAGAAATTCCCAAAGAAACAGCTTAACAGGAGTTAAATTATGGCAACGAAGGATGGTTCAGAAAAAAAAATTGCAAGTCAAAAGGGTGTCAAAAAAGTCAAGAAAAAGGCGGTTAAAAAAGCGGCCAAGCCAAGCAAGCCTCTTAGTGATGCCCATGAATTGGCTAGGTTGCGCACAGGCTTTTATCGGGATAACTATCGGCGTTTGATTTCACTATTGCTATTTATGATCATTTTGCTGACAATACTTTGTTATTATGTGTTGTATCTTTATACCCACCGTCCTGCACCAACGTATTTTGCAACCAATCTTAATGGGGAGATTATTCCTCTGCAAGGTATGGATAAACCGGTGCTATCAACTGCTGAAGTGCTTGATTGGTCTCGCCGAGCGGTATCGGCGGCCTTTACCTACAATTATGTGGAGTATCAAGGTCAAATAGAAACGGCAAAAGATACTTATTTTACCGATAAAGGTGGTAATGACTACTTGAATGCTGTAGTTGCTTCTGGAAATTTGGATACGGTGAAAGCATTAAATTATATCGTGACCAGCCAGGTAACAGCAACTCCCGAGATCACTAATAAAGGCGTGTTAACGAGTGGAACTTATGGTGGGAGGTACGGTTGGCAAATCAACGTGCCTGTGAAAATGACTAGCCAAAATCCGAGTTCTTCCCGAGTGACGTACATGGATTTAACCCTGTTAGTTGTGAGAAATTCTATTGTTGTGGATGACAAAGCAACATCGATTGATGCGATTAAAGGAATTGGTATCGGTCAGTTCGGTGCTAAAATTACTCGTGGAATTATACCGAGCAGCGTAGCTGCTAGTTGAGGGCGCTCATGGATAATGCAGTTGAATCACGCTTAAAGCTCATTCAAATTTTGGTTTGGGCCGCGATTGTTGTGTTGCTTTGTATTATGTATCGTGTGGAACACCCGGTGAATCAAATTTTTTATGAGCAGCACCGAAAGAGTGGTGAACAGACACAAATGATTCGTCTTCGCGGAGTCGTTCGGCCTGTGATAAATAATACTATTCTGACTCAATGGAGTAGTATAGCGGCCATGTCTTTGTTTAACTATACTGCGGGGAATTATACGAATGCTATTCCTATTGCTCTGAAAACATTCTTTACCCAAGCGGGAGCTACAGCATATTATGAAGATTTTATTGCATCGAAAAGTCTAGAAGATGTCATTGAAAAATCGTTGACGGTAACTGCCGTGGCGCAGGGGCCGACGGTGATCCTTCGCCAGGGGATCCTAAAAGGTATCTATAGTTGGAAAGTACAGCTGCCTATCTTGGTGACATATTCGAGTTTGAGTGAAGATAAACTCTGCGACTATGTGGTGAGTATGGTGATTAATAAGATCCCTACTTGGCAGAGTCCCAAAGGTATTGGTGTCAATGAATTTTGGCTTTCTACGGGGCAATGTCATCGGCAAGCTCGCGCCCAACAGGACAAGTCTTTGTTTAGTAATAACTTTAAATAGAACAGCTTTCTGACTTAATGCCGAAAATGTCGGATCCCGGTGAAGATCATAGCAATGCCTGCTTCATCGGCTGCCTGGATAACTTCTTCGTCCCGTATAGAGCCGCCCGGTTGGATGATGGCTGTGATCCCAGCTTTCGCGGCATTATCAATGCTATCTCGAAAAGGGAAAAAAGCATCGGATGCCAAGACCGATCCATCTACGACGAGAACCGCATCGGTTGCTTTGATTTCG
>JAJFKH010000086.1 GCA_021773305.1 Gammaproteobacteria bacterium
AACTCGCCGCTAAAGTGGCCATACAGCCATTTTTGTTCTCATTAAAGTCAATCAGGACTTGACCTTATTTTCAACAACCAATATAGTCCTACGACAAAGTCGCTCGGTAATTAATACGACAGTTTCCCTTGGTAATGACACGATTACAGGTAATGACACTATTACATATAAACATAAGATGGAGTATCATGCATTCCTTTAATTTGATCTCCTCCTGGATGCCGCGGACAAGCCGCGGCACGTAGGGGGGAGTAGTGCCCTTTAGTTTAATTTCAGGGTAGAAGATGTATCAACAGCAGGAAAGTCCACTTCTTGAGTTTTCAGCTCCTTTGATTTTTTAGACAAAGTGTCTCTAAAAATATTAGCTGAAGAAAAATAATTCACCTTATTAAAGCAGGCAATAACCACATAACGTTGCACAGAGTTTTTAGGTTCTGAGCCTTTTAGCTCAGCTCGGATAGCCGTCGCTGCTGCCGCATGCTCAGCATCTGTATTTACCCTTGTCGCCAAAAGGTCTACTAGTTTATCTTTAAATTCTTTATTTTCAATGGTCTTGATATCACCCGTGAAATAAGTTCCCGTAGCCGCAAAAGGTTCGCAGAGCATTTTTAATAACAGTTTGCCAGCAGCTGACTTATCTGAACCAACTAAACCACTCATGTGCTCTACCAGATAGTCAATCATTTCCATTTTCTTTTCTGAAAAATATTTAACAATATATTTTCGATCTTCAGGATTAGCCTTCTTCTTGGGTTTTGTAGTATGGCTAGCCGTAGAACGGCGGGAAAACATCTCGTTGTGAGATGAATTGCTTTGGACTCCCACCATACTCTCTCGCTTGAACGTGTCAAATGCAAGACTCAGTCTACCAAGCTGTTCGCTTGTGTCTTTAGCCACGGTTCCAAAAGCTGCTAAACTTTCTCTTGTCGCTTTCACAGTCGCTTCTTTAGAGGCTTCAGCTGCTGCCGCTGTAATTTCAGCGGCTTTAATTTTTTCCCCCATTTGCTTCTCTGTCTCTAAACTACCTATCTTAAATTCCAACGCTTGCTTTGCTTGAGTAGCAACATCTCGTTGTTTTTCTGCGGCTTGCACTTTTTCTTTAAGTTCACAAACCTTATCCTTTCCTTGCTGCTCAACTGCCTGCAACTTTTTTTGTAATACTTCTAGCTGCTCTTTATAAAAGTTATCTTTTTCTTCTCCCACGGACTTCACCGCTACATCCAGTTTTTTCTGTTGCTCTTCAGTAACTTCCTGGACTTTTTGCGCTACGGCTTCTTTCAATTTTTGTTCATATTCTTTCCTATCTTCTTCTCGCTCTTCTTGGCGCTTATCATAACTCTTTGCTGTTCGATTAAGGGCTGGGAGTATTTCAGCAATTTTATTAGCAACAGAAAATTTAGCGATGTTTCCTCCAATCAAATTACCAGCGCATAATGATTTTTTATGATTATCTATAAACTGCTTTAAACGTCCCAAATTTAAATCTATTTCTTGAGTTTGTGGCGAAAAACTTTTCAATCCCTTGTAAATATTGTTAGTAACATCATCCCTCTCTAATTTTTGATCTTTTATCTCTTGTAAAACTTCTTCTAGCTTCTCTTGAAAAACTTCGTATAATTCTGAATTTTTACTCATGATCGATCTCCTTATAATTCTCTATTGAATAGTGCTAGCGAAACCGTCTAACACTCTATTATTTGCGCAGAGCAATATATCACGATCATGGAAGAAATTCTATAGTGATTTTACGCTATATTTGTTACAGGCAGGCTTACGTTTTCATTTCATCAAAAAATTGCTTCACTCGGTTAAACCAAGTGCCTTCTTTCGGGCTGTGTTTCTTACCACTTTGTTCCATGGAGGTTTTGAGCTGATGCAACAAGCCCTTCTGTTCTGTATTTAAATTAACCGGTGTTTCGACAACCACTCGACAGAGCAGATCACCCACCGCACCTCCTCGAATAGCCTTTGCACCCTTACCTCTGAGTCGGAAAACCCTGTTGGTTTGAGTTTCCGGTGGAATTTTTAATTTCACTTTACCGGTAAGAGTGGGCACATCCAATTCGCCACCAATCGCGGCGCTGACAAAGCCAATGGGCACATCACAATGAAGATCGCTGCCTTCCCGATTAAAAATTGCATGCTCTTTAACATTCACTTGGACATAAAGATCACCACTAGGCGCACCATGAAGCCCTGCCTGCCCCTTGCCACCTAAACGTATTCTGTCACCATTATCCACCCCCGGAGGCACTTTCACCGAGAGGCTCTTATAATCTTCTACTCGCCCATCACCTCGGCACTTCTTACAAGGATTCGAAATCACCTGACCTGCACCGCGACAGCTGGGACAAGTTTGTTGAACGGAAAAGAATCCCTGTTGAATACGTACTTGACCCATTCCCGCACAATCTGAACATTGAATAGGCTTCGAACCTTTCGCCGCTCCCGAGCCACTACAATCACCACAGGGGACTAAGGTCGGAACACGAATTTTCATGGTAGTACCGAGTACGGCTTGTTCTAAGGTTAATGACAAATTATAGCGTAGATCGGCTCCACGCTGCTGGGCTTGAGCGCCCTGGCCACCCATGCCACCGCCAAAAAAATCGCCGAAAATATCGTTGAACACATCGGAAAAGCCCGCCTGACCAGCGCCGTGTCCACCCCCCATACCCGCGGCTGCATCCACCCCTGCATGACCATAGGCATCATAAGCTTGGCGCTTTTGTTCATCGGATAGCACACTGTAGGCTTCGTTGACTTCTTGGAACTTAGCTTTAGCTTCGGTATCGTCGGGATTTCTATCAGGATGGTATTTCATCGCCATACGACGAAAGGCTTTTTTTAATGCACCATCATCGGCATCTTTAGACACACCTAACACTTCATAAAAATCACGCTTCGAAGACATTGCTACTCACCATCCACTCGTTTTTCTAAAACAACAAAAGCGCGGAACCTCATTCCGCGCTTTTCAAATAAGGTATTTATGATAAGTCATTACGCTTTCTTATCATCATCCACTTCTTCAAACTCAGCATCCAAGACTTCACCCTCTTCTCCAGCATCACTGTTCTGAGCTTGTTCATCTGCTGCCCCTGGGGCCGCAGCTCCTTCTTGAGCATACAAATGCTCTGCCATTTTGCCAGAAGCTTCTGTTAATGCCGTGGTTTTTGCTTCAATATCCTCTTTATCACTACCTTTGAGCGCTTCTTTGAGATCTTCCACCGCTTTTTCAATGGATGATTTTTCCTCATCAGAGACTTTATCGCCGACTTCTTTCAACGACTTGGTCGTTGCATGGATCATAGTATCCGCTTGATTACGCACTCCGACCAATTCTTGGAATCTTTTATCTTCTTCTGCATGGCTTTCAGCATCTTGAATCATATGATCGATTTCTTCATCGGATAAACCACTAGAAGCTTTAATCACAATGGATTGCTCTTTGCCTGTGGCTTTATCTTTTGCCGACACATGGAGAATACCATTAGCATCGATATCGAAGTTCACTTCAATTTGTGGTGTTCCACGAGGTGCAGGAGGGATATCCGTTAAATCAAACCGTCCCAATGATTTATTGCCCGATGCCATTTCCCGCTCACCTTGGAGCACATGGACTGTCACCGCTGTTTGGCTATCATCTGCTGTAGAAAACACTTGATTCGCTTTGGTTGGAATGGTGGTGTTTTTATCGATGAGTTTGGTCATTACGCCGCCGAGGGTTTCAATTCCCAAGGACAGAGGTGTGACATCTAGCAACAAAATATCTTTCACATCACCGGCCAATACCGCCGCTTGAATCGCTGCACCAACTGCTACAGCTTCATCAGGGTTCACATCTTTACGTGCTTCTTTGCCAAATAAGTCTTTTACTCGCTCTTGCACTTTAGGCATCCGAGTTTGACCACCCACCAAAATCACATCATTGATGTCAGAAATTTTCAAGCCTGCATCTTTCATCGCTGTCTGGCAAGGTGCCAAGGTACGTTCAACCAAATCTTCCACGAGGGATTCTAGTTTGGCTCGGGTAATTTTAATATTTAAATGCTTCGGCCCACTGGCATCCGCTGTAATATAAGGCAAGTTAACATCGGTTTGCTGAGAAGAGGATAATTCAATTTTCGCTTTCTCCGCAGCTTCTTTTAGGCGTTGTAGTGCTAAAGGATCGTTGTGTAAATCAATACCACTATCCTTTTTAAACTCACCTGCTAAAAATTCAATGATACGTAAATCAAAATCTTCACCGCCTAAGAAAGTATCACCGTTGGTGGCTAACACTTCAAATTGATGCTCACCATCAACCTCAGCAATTTCAATGATAGAAATATCAAAGGTACCACCACCGAGATCGTAAACAGCAATGACTGAATCTCCTTGCTTTTTGTCCATTCCATAGGCAAGGGCAGCAGCTGTTGGCTCATTAATGATGCGTTTTACATCAAGCCCTGCGATACGCCCGGCATCTTTCGTCGCTTGACGTTGAGAGTCATTAAAATAAGCCGGTACGGTGATCACAGCCTCAGTGACGGTTTCACCTAAGAAGGCTTCTGCGGTTTCTTTCATCTTCGTTAATGTGCGAGCAGAAATTTCTGGTGGCGCATATTTTTTGCCTGCCGCTTCAATCCAAGCATCGCCATTATCTGCCGCAACAATTTTATAAGGCACCATGTCTTTATCTTTTTTCACCACAGCATCATCATAACGACGACCAATCAGTCGCTTATATGCGTAAACTGTATTGGTAGGGTTGGTCACAGCTTGACGTTTTGCCGACTCGCCCACTTTTACCTCAAATTCACCCTTTTCGCCTTCCACAAAAGCAACATAAGAAGGGGTCGTACGGTGGCCTTCGCTATTTTCAATAACCCTAACATCGCCACCTTGCATCACTGCAACACAAGAGTTTGTAGTACCTAAGTCAATTCCAATTACCTTACCCATTTTTTCAATCTCCAATCATATTAAACGTTAAACTTATAAACCCAAGATGGGGCCTCTCCCATCCAATATCAAGCCAGTGCTTTGGCCACAATCACCCTTGCCGGACGAATCACTCTGTCATGTAACAAATAGCCTTTTTGCACCACCAACATAATTTCGTTGGGCTTGTGTTCCGCACTTTCTTGCATACTCATGGCCTCATGATATTCTGGATCAAACGCTTCTCCTATGGGATCTAACTGCTTGATCTTGAATTTCTGCAAAGCTTCTATGAGCATTTTGTAAGTCAATTCCATGCCTTCTTTCATGGGCACCACGGCTTCATCCGCTGTTTTAGCCGCTTCAATACCCTGCTCTAAACTATCCATCGCCGGCAACAATTCTTTGGCCATTTTTTCAATGGAATATTTATGGGCATTGCTGATATCTCGCTGGGCAATACGGCGCATATTTTCCAATTCTGCCATAGCCCGTAGCATTTGCTCTTTGCTCTTATCTGACTCTACTCGCAATTCTTCTAAGTCTTTTTGTAATTGAGGATCATCTTCCTTTTCCTCCGCAGCCACCTTTGCATTTTTAACATCTTCTTTTTTTAAACCCAAAGCTCCTGCTGCTGCTGCATAAGAATCACTTTGGACAGATTCTTCTCTCACAGAATCAGTTTCTTTTTTACTCATGAACTAGCTCCAAACAATCAAACCTTGGTCATTTATATGGGGCTGGATGGAAAAAATTCAAGGGAAAGGGATATGATTTTTATGCCAACAAATAAAAACGTAAATTTTTCAATAAGTTATCTGAGATTGCTACTCAAGCATTTCGCTGTAACATCCACAATGGATATGGCTTCGCGATAATTCATGTGAGTCGGCCCCAGCACACCCAGCACCCCCATCGCTTCACCATTGATCTTGTAAGATGCTGTCACTAAACTGCAATCGCCAAGAAATTCATGGCCCGATTCATCGCCAATAAAGATTTGCACTCCGTCAGCCTGAAGACAGCGATCGAGCAAGTGCAGCAAAGACTGTTTTTCTGCAAATACATCAAATAGGGAGCGAATTTTACCCAAATCTACAAAATTTGCCATATTCAAAAGATTGGCCTCCCCTGCTACTACCACATCATCCTTATCATTTTCCATAGTCAATGCTTCATTTGCCATATTAATTGCCAAGTCCATTTCGCTATCGATATCACTACGAGCCTGAGCCATCATATCAAGAATTTGCTGTCGGATCTGGGTTAACTCTTTACCCGCAAATCGCTCATTAAGGTAATTAGCGATGGGTTCTAACGCTCCAGCAGAATAAGCTTTCTCGGTGTGAATAATACGGTTTTGCACATCCTGCTCATTGAGCACCAATATCGCTAAGACTCGCTTATCGGATAGAGGTAAAAATTCAATATGCCGTAATACAAGCCGTTGGGGGCTAGGCACGGTCACAAGGCCCACTTGGCGGGTCATACCCGATAAAAGTTGGGATGCTGACTGGATCAACCCCTGGCTATTCTGGCTTGGCAGCAAAACCCGTTCAATCTCCAACGGAGATAAACTATCAAAGTCCATGGTCAATAAAGTATCTACAAATAAACGATACCCTTTCGCCGTAGGTACTCGGCCTGCGGAGGTGTGAGGTGCGTAAACTAATCCTGAAGCTTCCAAATCCGCCATTACATTGCGAATCGTCGCAGAACTCAAGGAAACCGTTTCATTATTGGCCAATGCCTTAGAAGCAACCGGCTGGCCATCTTGAATATATTGTTCAATAACCGCCCGCAAGATTCCTTTGGCCCGATCATTGATTACATTTTCACCCATAGAGTCACAAAAGATTGTTAAAGTAGATCGATTTTAACTACTATTGGTGGATAAGTCACATACAGAGGACACTATTCATGGGAAAATCATTTAAAACCGTAGGATTAATGACCCATTACCGCAGTCAAGGGGTACTGGAAACCTTGCAATCCCTGGAAAAGCTCCTGATCCAACGCAACATTCATATTGTTTTAGAGGAGCAAACCGCGAGCTTTCTTGCTGAAAAAGGCTTTCCCGTCTCTCATGGCAAAGAATTTGGCCATGATTGTGACTTAATCATCTCCATTGGCGGAGACGGTAGCTTTTTGAATGCGGCTCATTGTGCGATGAATTACGATATCCCCATACTAGGTGTCAATCGAGGTACACTAGGCTTTTTAGCCGATATCCAACCTCACCAGCTGGAAGAAAAGCTCGATCAAGTCCTTGCGGGAGAATTTAGCGAAGAAAAACGCTTCGTTTTCCAAACCCAAGTCATGGAAAATAATCAACCCACTTTTGTAGAGCAAGCCATCAATGATGTCGTACTCAAACAAGGCAACATACCCAACATGCTAGAGTTTGAAATTTTCATTGATGATGAATCTGTTTGCTTGGAAAATGCGGATGGGCTGATTATCGCCACGCCCACCGGATCGACCGCCTATGCATTATCTGGAGGCGGCCCTATTTTACATCCAACATTAGATGCTTTAGTACTACTCCCCATGTTTTCCCATACCCTTTCCAGTCGGCCTATTGTTGTCAGCGCTCATAGCAAAGTGAGCGTCCACGTGACAGGAAATAATCAAAGCAGTCCAACCCTGCGTTGCGATGGTAAAAGTGAAACCCTCATTCCTCCAGGACAACATTTTACGATCACCCAATCCCCACAGGCCCTACGATTGATTCATCCAAATAGCTACAATTACTATCAATCATTGCGAGATAAATTAGGTTGGGGAAGCCGCAAAAAAACAGGGGACGTTTAGGCGATGCTACACCATTTACACATTAAAAATTTTGCCATCATTGAGAATCTGGATATGGAACTCACTTCCGGGATGACCGTTATCACCGGCGAAACCGGTGCAGGAAAATCCATTGTCATCGATGCCCTCGATATCGCCCTTGGCGATAGAGCCGATCCCAAGATGGTTCGTCATGGAACGGATAAAGCAGAAATTAACTTGAGTTTTGATATTCAGAATATTCCTTTGGCAAAAACCTGGCTACAAGATAAATCCTTACTCAGTGAAAATGATTGTATTGTGCGACGCATCATTACCCGAGAAGGTCGCTCGCGTAACTTTATCAATGGCACTGCTGTGACATTACAACAGGTTCGAGAATTAGGTACCCTTTTAGTTCACGTTCATGGGCAACATCAACATCAATCCTTGATCCGACGGGATGAACAACGTTATTTGTTAGATTGTTACGGACATCATCAGCCCTTACTCAAACAAGCTGAAGCATGCTATGTCCTATGGCAAGATACCGAAAAAAAAATGACTCAACTCCTAGGGCAAAACCAAGATCATAGTGCCGAAATTACCCTACTGACTTACCAAATTGAAGAACTCAAAACACTCGCATTGCAACCTGGGGAATGTGAAGCACTTTTTGCTGAGCAAAAGCAGCTCTCTGCGAGTGAAGGTATGACAAAAACCTTAGAAGTTTGCCTTGCACGACTGTGTGAGGATCCAGCCTTTAACCTGTTAGAACAAAGTCAATTACTACAACGAGATGTAGAACAACTGCATAAGATCTATCCTCTGGACGACAACTTGCGCAACCTCATCAATGAAGCGACCATTGCACTTGGAGAAGCAGAGGGAGAATTACAAGTCCTATCTGAGCGTATCGAAATCAACCCAGAACGTCTACAAACCGTAGAGCATCGGCTCAATACGATTCATGATATTGCCCGAAAACATAAAATCAAAGTGGAAGCACTCCACGAACATCAAACTCTTCTTGAGCGTCAATTAAATGAACTAGAAAATACAGATATTTACCTAGAACAATTACAACAATTGAGCGAAAAACAATTAAAAGAATATCAAATCATTGCAGAAAAATTAACAAAAAAACGGCTAACTGCTGGGAAAAAATTACAAAAACTCATTACAGGATCTATGCAAACCTTAGGCATGGTGGGTGGAACATTTAAGATTATTATCGACGCCGAAAATAATCCAAAGGCCCATGGGCAGGATCGCATTGAATTTCAAGTCAGTGCCAACCCAGGCCATCCCATTCAACCACTGTCTAAAGTAGCCTCGGGTGGCGAGCTGGCTCGCATGAGTTTAGCAATTCAAGTGATTACTGCGCAAAAAGATGCGACTCCGACGCTGATATTCGATGAAGTAGATGTGGGGATCGGCGGTGGCACCGCTGAAATGATTGGGAAATTACTCAGAAAATTGGGCCAGAATGCTCAAGTACTTTGTATCACTCATTTGCCCCAAGTGGCCTCCCAAGGACACCACCATTTGCATATTGGGAAAACCACGCAAAACAAAACCACTCTCTCAAATTTACGGTTTTTATCAGAAGAAGAACGTATTCATGAAATCGCACGCATGGTAGGCGGCTTAACCATCACAGAACAAACCATCGCCCATGCCAAAGAAATGTTGACGTGTTCTGACTAGTTGATAAATGCATAAACAACCTAGTAGATTGAAAATCGATTCAATCTATAGGATTGCTCGACATAAAAAAACGAGGAGAGCCTATATTTTCCAAATGGGAGGCTATCCCGCAATTAGTATCACTAAATGCGATGATATACCACAAATAGCTTGTTCGCGAATAAAAGATGAAAAAATCTATAAAATCATAAAATTAGATTATTCAAAGGCAGTTCTGGCGCATATCAAAGAAAAATGTTAACATGCTCTAAAAATAATCGAACACAGAGTAGCTAATGTATACTGGTATCGTTAAGGGTATAGGCACTGTTATCCACATGACTAAAACAGCTGGCCTCGCCAAGCTGACGATTGCATTTCCACAAGATATGCTCCTCGACATTGAGACGGGAGCCAGTATAGCAATAGATGGCTGCTGCTTGACGGTAGTGGAGCGCGATGAAAACACGGTCACCTTTCATCTCATCACAGAAACCCTAGAAAAAACCACCCTGGGTGTGCTCTCTTCTGGCGCTAAAGTTAATTTAGAGAGAAGTTTAACTTTCGGTGATGAGATAGGCGGCCATGTCTTATCTGGCCATATATTCGGAACAACAGAAATCTTATCCATTGAAACACCTGAAAATAACCATATCATCCGCTGCAAGTTACCTACCGATATGAAAAAATATTTTTTCAACAAAGGATTTATTGCCCTCCATGGCGCAAGTCTCACATTAAATAATGTGAAAGATAACTCCTTTGAAGTTCATTTGATCCCCGAAACATTATCTCGAACCACATTTGCTGCAAAACAAGTGGGGGATATGCTAAATATTGAAATCGATAGCCAAACTCAAACCCTTGTGGAAACCGCAGAGCGAATAGCTGCGAGATAATTTGCCTCTACAATTTCGCCGGTTCTGTCAAAACTGAGCCGTTGTCCAGCGTTATGAAACTGTTTTATGGTTCGGTCAAAACTGAGTCTTGTCATGGTTAATTATAGGAATGCCAGTAAGTCCTACGACAAAGTCGCTCGGTAATGACACTATTACATTTAAGTGAAATTTATCAGGTTAGGCATTGTCCGACTGATTCGGTTTAAATTCTGGATAAGGTTTTTCATAATTGATTAAGCGGCTGTTCTCTTGTGCTAAGCACAGAGATAATACTTCCAGTGATAAAGTGAACTAGAAACTTGCATCAGCCTGCCCCTCAGTTTTTGAGAAACATTGGGAAACTTTAGCAAACTGTACTAAACGGATCCCTGCTGTCAATATAACTAGTCCAGTAAATAAAAAAGCCAATGGTTTGAAATAATGCGGCACCAAGATCATGATGATAAAGAAGGCAAATGCTTCGGCGCGCTCAATCAGCCCTGGGCTATAATGGAAGCTTTTATGAGAATCATTGGGTGTAAAAATGCCCACCACTAAAAAGCTGCTAATACACAGCAAAATACTCCCAAGCATTAAGATAGTCGGCAAACCATGCTCCGTGGGATCCACTAAATAGAAAGCGAGAATCACACTGAATTCCACCAACCTATCAGCCATAATATCGAGTACAGAGCCAAGCGGCGTGCTGTTATTTTGATGGCGTGCCAGCGAGCCATCAAGCGTATCCAAATAACCTGAAAATAACAAACAGGCCACTGCTAAAATTGTATGGCCGGTTAATAACAATGGAATAAATAGCACACCAAAAACAACTGCCAACAATGTCACACTGATTGGCGATATGGTATGACCGATGGCTTGTACCACAGGAGCAACTAAAATTTGTTGGTAATATTGCCTCATAGTGTGTTCTAACATAATTATTTATCCTAATCTCAATAACCAATTGACAAGCCATCGTGTTTTTGTCGAAAACAACATCGGTATGTAATAATTTCCAGCAACGCGCTTGCTGATTTCACTTAAGGTCGGATATGGAGCGATAACCTCAGTAAAACTACGCAAGGTTTTTTTTTCGCCTATGGCCATTATCCAGGGCAGTAAAAGCTCCCCTGCATGTGGCCCAACGATTGTCACACCTAAGATACGCGCTTTGTTATCGGTGAGTACTTTAATTTTTCCGTATATTTGGTTATCTGTTTGTGCGCGGTCATTATCAACGAATGGCCATTCCGTGATCTTAATCTCAATACCTTGCTTTTGAGCATCCTCTGTTAAGAGGCCAACATGTGCTAATTCTGGTTCGGTATAAGTGACCCAAGGCACGGCGTTATAATTAGTTTTAGCTGGGATGCGAAACAACGCATTTTTAATGACAATCCCAGCGTGATAGCCAGCCACATGGGTGAATTGAAGATGGCCAGCAACATCACCTATAGCAAAGACTTTTTTATTGCTAGTACGCAAGCGTTTATCAACGACAATGCCCTTCGGAGAATAATCAATCCCGGCATTATCTAAATTTAAACCTTGCACATTTGCACGCCGGCCTGTTGCCATTAATAAGTGAGAACCTGTTGCCGTCATCACCTTGCCTTCTTGCTCATACGTCACAACAATATTATTATTTTGCTTCGCAACTGAGTTAACATTAACCTCTTCGTATAATGTAATACCTGTAACTCGAAGCTGTTCTTTGACGATAGCAACACAATCCGGTTCATCTTTAGGTAAGACTTTAAATCCTTCCAAAATAGTGACCTTACTCCCCAACATGGAAAAAGCCTGAGCAAGCTCACAGCCAATTGGCCCACCTCCAACAATAATTAAATGCTGTGGCAATTCAGTGAGTTCAAAAATGTTTTCATTTGTAAGATATGATACATCACTTAAGCCTTCAATGGGTGGCACAAAAGCCGATGTGCCTGTAGCAATGACAAAGCGCTTGGCTTTTATTTGATAGTTACCTGCTTGCACTGTTTTATGGTTAAGGAATTTTCCCGAAGCCTGAATGACTTGCACACCAAGTTTTTCAAAGCGTTGAACTGAATCATGTTCAGCAATATTATCAATCACCTGACGTACGTGCTGCATCACAGCTTTAAAATTTGTTTTTACATTGTTGCTATCAATCCCAAAATATTCACTATGTCGCATTTGCCACTGTGCTTTACTTGCTGCCAACAATGATTTTGACGGAACACAACCAGAATTCAAACAATCTCCGCCCATCTTTTCATTTTCAATCAATACAACTTTAGCCCCTAACTGGGTTGCGCTTGCTGCAACGCTTAAACCACCCGCGCCGCCACCAATAATTGCAATATCACATCGAATTGTTTTTAACGCATTTTTATCTTCATTTACCATAACGTTTTCTCCTTAACCACTTGTAAACAATCGGAATTAGAGAAAGTCCTGCTAACCCGAGCAGCGGCCCAAAAATTGGCGGTTCAAAAATAATAGATAAATCAGGTGCAATTCCTGTCGAAAAGGCATGCTCTAAACCGTGTCCTAGCCAAGCATAGACAAAAGAACCTGGCATAATGCCAAAAAAAGTACCCATCACATAAGTTGATTTTTTAATATTTAAAATGCCGGGGACAATGTTTACAATAGGAAAAGGAAATAACGGAACAAGGCGTAGAAACAGTAGATATTGTAAAGCATTTTCTTGAAAACCATCTTGCATTTTAGCCACCCAGGTACCATTTTTTTTAGCAAGCCATTGTCCAATAGAAAATTGAACAATTAAAAAAATACAGGTGGCTCCAATAGTTGCGGAAATCACAACATAAACGGTACCAAGCAGGCTACCAAATAAAAATCCAGCTGTCATCGTTAAAAAGACAGCTCCAGGAATAGATAAAGCTACTACGACAATATAGGCTAGCATGAAGAATAGCACAGAGAGTATGTAATGAGTATCAATCCAAGTAATCAATATGTATTGATGAGTTTTAATGGCTTCAAAACTTAAATATTTATTCAGTCCAAAATGAAATGCGAGCCAGATAGCCACAACAATTAAAATTAGTGGAACCAACCGCAATAAGTGGCAAGTAATGCCTTTCATCGACGAGCCTCACACTTTAGATATTCTAAGTATTGGTTTAGCCCAAAAATATGTTCGTCAACAATAGTTTTAGATGCTTGAGCACGAAAGAGTGTCATCAAACCCATAATATTACCAAGCAAAAAACTCGTGGTTTGTTGACAATTTAATTTAGCATCACAAATACCTTGCTGTATAGCCTGATTCAATAAATCAGAAAACAACTGTTGTAACTTTTTTAAGAATTCATTCGAAATCTGATTAATGACATCACTATGCAATGGCAAGTCAGTTGCTGTCATCACCAAAAAACACCCTTTTTCTTGTACTGGTATTTGCATTATTTTAGTAAATTGCAAGAAAAAAGTTTGTATTGCAATAATAGAGCTACTGCTAGGTTCAACCAAAGGACGTGTTAATTGAACCGTTATTTGACTTAAATAACGCCTTAGCATTGCTACATACAATTGTTCTTTGCTGCCAAAATATCTGTAGATAGCACTTCGATTTAACCCTGTAATTTTAACAACCTCATCTATGGATGTAGCAAAAAAACCTTTTTCCCAAAATAAGTGCATGACTTTATCAAGCACATCTTCACTAAGGCAATATTGAATAACCCGGGACATTGACTTCACTCCAAGAACGATCCCTCTATATCTAAGAATAGACGTTCTTTACAAAGTTGCAAAGGCAAATCAAGATTTCGCTGTTTATGTAAGAGAAACTCACTAAGTAGATGGAAAAGTCCCCATTAGTACTTTCAGCATCAATCCATATGACGCTATCACTGAGAATAGCTTCAAAGTAAAGTGCTAACCCGAATTTTCGTTGGCGCAGGTTTGGCATAAACCATAAATAGTTAATGAATGATCAATCATTTCAAATCCTGCTTTTTTTGCCACATGCTTTTGCTGTTCTTCAATAATGTCATCATAAAATTCTTTCACTAGCCCACAACAACTACAGACAATATGATCGTGATGCTCCCCTTGATTAAGTTCAAAAACCGAGTGGCCCCCTTCAAAATTATGACGGGTCACAAGCCCTGCTGATTCGAATTGAGTCAAGACTCGGTATACGGTAGCAAGTCCCACATCCCCATCAGAACTCAATAATTTCTTGAACACATCTTCAGCACTCATGTGGTGCTGTTCTGCGGTTTCAAGAATTTGTAATATTTTGATCCTGGGCAACGTAACTTTCAAGCCCGCTTTGCGCAAATCATGATTATCCAAAGGACTCTCCTTTTGGCAGAAAATAGGTTATCATGGAGATTCAAATAAGATAGCGGAAGATGTTCCAAAGTGCAAAAAAAATTAGCTGTACTGTTTTTGCTCTCGCTGCTCTCAGCCTGTAGCTTAGTGCCTGTATACAGACCCAGTATTGAACAGGGAAATATCTACGATCAATCCATGATTGATCAATTAACACCCGGTATGACAAAAAAACAAGTTCTCTTTCTCATGGGAACGCCTGTGCTGCGCAATGATTTTTATCCGAGCCGCTGGGATTACGTCTATACCCTGAAACGAGATGATAAAAAGTTCTTCAAAAAATGGGTTTCCATTTATTTTCACGGAGACACCATAAAAGAGGTTAAACAAAGCTATCCGCAACCACCAGGGGATGCCGTACTACTACCACTCCCCATGGAAGCAACAAGCTAAATTCGCTTTCGACGAGCCTCTTTAGGATCAATCATGAGAGGCCGGTAAATTTCAATTCTATCTTGGGAATGCAGGTGCCTATTCAGGGGCACTTTTTTACTGTAAATACCAACCGAATGCTTCTGTAAATCAATTTCTGGGAATTTTTGCAAGATCCCTGACATTTCAATCGCTTGTTTAACGGTCGTGATATTGTCTACTTTTACCTCAATAGACGACTGCTTATCCTCAGAAGCATAAACAACAGTGACAAAAAAATAATCTTCAGCCATACAGTTCGTCTGCTCGCGCACAAAAAGCATCCACTAAGGTATTCGCAATCTGACTAAAAATCGGACCAATGACTGTACTGATAATTCTATTAGCAAATTCAAACTCTAAATCTAACGTCACTCGACAACCATTATTTTCAGTCCCTTCAAAGCACCAAAAACCTTCTAAATGGCGAAACGGCCCTGAAACTAACCGTACTTCTATCATTTTATTATGCTGTAATCGATTACATGTCGTAAAAGATTTGCGCAAAGCTCCTTTGGCAAGGTGTAAAGTGGCTCTCACTTCATCCTTATCCTCACTGAGCACATCCGCTTGGGCGCACCAAGGCAAAAACTCAGGATAAGCACGCACATCATTGACTAAGCCATACATTTGCTCAGGACTAAAAACTGACTCTTTAGAGCGTTTTACAACTGGCATCGGTAACTCCCATCTCTTGAGGCGATAGCATAACAAAGTGGAGGTACCAAGTATACTTTGATTTTATCCGTAAAGTTATACTACACTTAGCTCCATGAGCGCGAAATTTAACAAATTACCTCTGATTTTATTTGTCATCTCACTCATGGCAACCACCCTTATATACGGGATGCTCGCAGAACACCTCAATCTTTTTCCAGCCAATACGATTAAAAATCTCGTTCAACAATCCAAAGCCGGCGCTGAAAAAGTTGCCCATGTCAGTGGTATTCGGCTTCCTTGGTACTACAAAGAAACCCGTCACACTGAAAAAGTTGTTGCATCTCACCCAGAAAAAATGCAACCGGGACTCACTCTCATCAATGGTCTGGGCGATCACAATACTATCTTTGCTAAAGTCTTAGATCCCCAGGGCAATGTTGTACAACAATGGGATATTGATTGGTTCAAAATTTGGCCTGATGCAACGCATTTAAATAAAAATGAAACTCCAAGATCTCGGCCCGGTACATTTATTCATGGCATGAATTTTCAAGACAATGGTGATTTTATTTTTAATTTTGAATACCTTGGCATGGTAAGCTTAGATATCTGTGGCAATATAAAATGGCGACTTCCCTACCGGACTCATCATTCTCTGTTTCAAGCAGAAGATGGCACTCTTTGGGTACCAGGACGTATCGTTCACCAAGATTATAGCCAGCGATTAGCGTCATTCCCAGTACCATTTGATGAGGACACCCTCCTTAATATATCACCTCAAGGGAAAATCCTACAGGAAATATCAACGGTCGATTTATTGGAAAAAAACAACCTGCGCAGCTTACTGCATATGACAATAAGCGCCCAGCAAGATAGATTACATTTAAATTCGATTTCTGTTTTCCCATCTAACCTTAGCAAAGGAATTTTTCAACCGGGAGATATCATGCTCTCCTTTAGAAACATTAACACCGTTCTGGTTTTCGACCCACACACAGAGATTATTAAATATGTTTTCACAGGCCCCTTTCTCAGACAACATGATCCTCATTTTATAGACGGTAACACCATTTCTTTATTTGAAAATCATTATGTAGATACTAAAAATGAACACTACAGTCGGATTATGCAAATATCTGCGTTAACAAACAAAGTCACAACTCAATTTAAAGGCAGCCCTGAACAGCCATTTTTTACCCGAATCATGGGGAAACATCAACTACTAGCTAATCATAATATCTTGATATCTGAACCGCTCAATGGCCGCACTTTTGAAATTAATGACAAAGGTGAGATCTTATGGGAATACTTCAATATCATTCGCCCCGGCATTCTTGGTCTGCTCAATGAAGCCAAGCGATTGCCACCAAAATATGATAAAGAATTTTTCAAAACCCGCACTGCAAATTGTCATCCCATACAGGAAACATCATGAGATTACTGATTGCTTTTTGCTTACTATTACCCTACCCTGCCTTCGCTTATATTGGCCCTGGGGCTGGACTCTCTGCTTTTGGAGCATTGTTCGCGCTTATTGCGATGATCGGTGTGACGTTATTTGGATTTATTTGGTACCCTCTAAAGCGAATATTGAAAAAGAAAAAATCTCAGTCGAAAACCGAGAAAAATAAATGATCGATTTTTTAGGTGCATTATTTGTCATTGCTACTTTCATTTTTTTTATTATAGCTTTTAACCTTGCAGAAAAAACCTACGAGGTTATAGCACTCTCAAAACAATCTTTGACCGTGTTAACAAACACCACATTAGATGATCAGATAAAAGAAACGACAATGCGATGGCACGCAAAATCCCTTGGACAATTATTCCTTAAAATTACAGGATCCCTTATGATTGCGCTAGGGCTACCCCTTGCTATCATTTGGTTACTCAATCTTTACGGATATCTATCTTTTCATGCCGTTATCAAAGCAACATTATCCTGGCAGTGTATTCTCCTCGGGATCATCGGCACCTTGACCGCTTACTGGATGCAACGAGTTTACCGTGGCAAATAATTATTCTTTTGTTGACAAAGCACTCCATCAACTCGCCTTCGCCACCCCGAGGGTACAAATTGAAATGGCGGATTTAGAAAACAAATTATTTTCCAAATCAATCAATCCTATTAAGGTAAACAATCCTGTGTTTATTACGGGCCTCCCTCGGGCCGGTTCAACCCTACTCTTAGAACTCTGTATAAAGCAAGGCGAATTCGCAACACACCAATATCGAGATATGCCCTTTGTTTTGTTGCCTCTTATTTGGGATCGCATATCAAAATCCTTTCGCAAAAAAAATATTCAACAGACTCGCGCCCATGGAGATGGCATGCTAATCGATTATGACAGCCCCGAAGCATTTGAAGAAATGATTTGGAAGCATTTTTGGAACGGCCACTATCAAACGAACCATATCATCCCCTGGGATAAAAAAAACCATGCAGAATTTTGTTTTTATTTTAACAACCACATGAAAAAAATCATTTCGTTAAAACAAGGACATTATATTTCAAAAAACAATGGTAATATCGCTCGGGCTTCTTGGATCCTTGATCAGTTTCCCAAGGCAAAAATCATCATCCCATTTCGCAACCCCCTACAACAAGCAAGCTCCTTGCTTAGACAGCATATGAATTTTTTAGAAATTCATAAAAAAGATAGTTTTGCTAAAAAATATATGGCTGCAATTGGGCATTTTGATTTTGGTGAAAATTGCAAGCCTATTAATTTTAACAACTGGTTAGATAATTCAGCGAATCCTCTCACTCTACATTTTTGGCTTCAATATTGGCTGGCCGCTTACAGCCAATTAGCAACGCTGAGTGATAAAAGAGTTGAATTTATCTGTTTTGAACATTTATGTGCTGCTCCCCAAGATATCCTGGAAAAAATTGCGAATTTTTTGGAATTAGAAGACCCCGATAAATTGCGCCAGCAAAGCAACAAGATCCATATGCCCCCCCAATATCCTCCAGATCATAAAGCAATAGGTAGTGCATTACTCGGCAAAGCAGAAAAGTTATATCAAACATTAAGCTATAGCAAGTAGCAAATTTGACCTCTTTTCGATATACTCTCTTATTATGGCTACTAAACCTAAAGGTCATGGCACTATTGCCTTAAATAAAAAGGCGAGACATGACTACATCATAGAAGAAACATATGAGGCAGGCATTGCTCTCGAAGGCTGGGAGGTCAAAAGCTTGCGGGAAGGTCGCGCCCAGATAACAGACAGTTATGCCGTTATCCGCCAGGGGGAATTATGGATGATCGGTGCTTTATTTACGCCTTTATTAAGTGCATCCACTCACATTAACCCCGATCCCACTCGATCACGTAAGTTATTGTTACATAAAGCAGAAATTGTAAAACTTATCGGTAAAGTTGAGCGAAAAGGCTTTACCCTCGTGATTTTGGCCATGTATTGGAAAAAAAATCGTGTCAAAATCGAGGTAGGACTTGCAAAAGGCAAGAAAACCCACGATAAGCGAGCCGCATTAAAAGAAAAAGATTGGCAACGCCAGCAACAACGCAATTTCAAAAATATATAAAAAAATCATTTGCGTAGCCTTTTGAATTTTGGTATACTTATAGACAGCTTAGTTTTAAAAATCGGGGGCGATTTGGCTTCGACGTCGGTAACAAAACTTTAAGTGCATGTGGAGGTGGTAGCTAACCTCCTTAAACAAGTTGCAAACAAATAATCGCAAATGACGATAGTTTTACTGCTGGTGGCCTAGCCACCGCTGCTGCCTAAGAAACAGCACAGTACCATCGACCGAATTTTCTTGTGGGTTTGAATCGATGGTCATCTTACACAGGATCGTAGCTAGATTTGCCCGAAATTGTAGCTGCTAAAGTTTTTAGGGATCGCTGGTAAAAGTCCTGCTTGTCGGATGTTTACTGGCTAGATTAAAAGACAAGGCTAAACATGTAGAGCTTAAGGCAGAGTGCTTGCGGACGCGGGTTCAATTCCCGCCGCCT
>JAJFKH010000087.1 GCA_021773305.1 Gammaproteobacteria bacterium
TGAGCAATGCCATGATGACTTTTTTGAGTCAACAGTTACCTTGTTCGCGCTGGCAAAGAGACTTAGTCGATTCTACCCTTTTGAGAAATATTGGCGTAGCTACTGCTCATAGCCACGTAGCTTACATGAGTGCTTTAAAAGGCATCAATAAGTTAGAGATAAACCCAAGTCCCATTGAGAATGATTTAAACAATAATTGGGAAGTGCTTGGAGAAGCCATCCAAACCGTTATGCGCCGTTATGGCATTGAACAACCTTACGAAAAACTCAAAGCACTCACCCGGGGAAAAACAGTGACTTCTGAGACCATTCAAAGCTTTGTTGATGGGCTAGATTTACCCAGTAAAGTGAAGGAAACGCTCAAAGATTTAACACCATCGACTTATGTGGGCTTAGCTAAGGAAATTTTGCAAAAAATAACTCCCTAATTTTTAGGCAAGGTTAAAAATTCCTTCTTATACTTAGGGTTAGGCAATTATATTGTTATTGGATAATTATTGACCTCTATGTCATTACTCGATAAATTAAAAGGGAAGTTAATTAAATGGCTCAACAAGAATGAAGAGCCTGAAGACATCCCTGTCTGTGATTTCGAGCGGATCCGCTATGAAATCAGACCCTGCGATGTTTTACTGATTGAAGGACGCAGTCGCATCAGTGAAGTCGTTCGTATTATTACTCAAAGTCCTTGGTCTCATGCTGCACTCTATATTGGGCGGATCCATGATATTGAAAACCCCATACTACGCCAGCGTGTCATGGAATTTATTCAGTGTGATCCTCAAGAACAGCTACTTATCGAAGGTATGCTCGGTAAAGGAACCATTATCTCTCCCCTGAGTAACTACCAACGAGATCATATTCGTATCTGTCGCCCTGCAGGGATCTCTCGTCAAGATGCACAAAAAGTCATAGGATACTCCATTGGCCGCCTTGGAATGGAATATGACGTTCGCCAAACTCTAGATTTAGCGCGATTTTTATTCCCCTGGGGGATCTTGCCCAGGCGTTGGCGCTCAACACTATTTGAACGTAATGCAGGAGAGCCTACCCAACAAATTTGCTCTTCCTTAATTGCCGAAGCATTTTCTTCGGTTCGTTTCCCAGTACTTCCTCTGGTAAAAAAACATGAAGAACGAGGCGTTAAATTAATTCAACGCAACCATCGATTATTCACCCCAAGGGATTTTGATTATTCACCCTATTTTGAAATTATTAAATATCCCTTTTTTGAATTGTCCGAGCAAGCTTTATATCGCCATCTACCTTGGGAAGAAGACTCTCAGCCAGAAACTCATTTAGAAGATGAAACAAAGCCCATACTTACGGATCAGAGCGATGATGCATCGGATGAAGATGAAGAAGCCCATTCCACATCAAACTCGGATGATGGTGAAAATTAGCTATTACGGCTTAGAAATGTTATATTCGAAAACAATGTGGAAAATATAAGTGGGCAGCCATTATTAGCTTGTTCTTTGTAACTATCTTGTTATTATTTCACACCTTAGCAGATGCGATGCCTCCACCAAATGGTCATTATGACCTTGTGGCCCTACGCTGTAATAACAGTCCACAACTACGCTACTCTAATCCTGTAACATTTAAACAATTTTCCAACAATATGATTGAATCCAGTGTGCCAGAAAGACCCTCATTAAACCCTTATTTTTTCACTTTTACTATGAAAAAAACAAATGATAACTTAACCTGGCACTGGTCTCAATTACATACAGGGAATGCGACAGACGATGATCGAAACCATGCGCCATTTTATTCCTCCTTTACAACAATAGGAAAATTAAAGGATGGAATGCTTGTTGATATGCAACTCATCCCTGAAAGCACGAATATTCAATATTTAAAAACGCCTTTTAACAATCAAGATTTTTCTAATGAAGATATTACGGGGCGAATGGCAAAACCAAAACACTTAGGAAAATATTCAACAAAAACTGAATGGTCTAAGATAACAGACGAAAAGTTTCCTCAACAAACGCTCTACGAGTTAACAGAACTTGATGGCGGCTTCGGTGCACCACGGCATTTACTTTGCGGCGCAGTGGATGCCAAGATGAGTTATATTTTTACCCTCAAGAGAGCAACTTAAAAAATTATACTCCTCATAAAAATATCGGCAAAATTTTCCACCCAGCTCGCGGTCAATAATGGGGAAGTATAATTAAACATAAGACAACAAAGCCTCCCCCTCGGCGAGATGTGCAGCCGCAAGCAAAATTAATATTTTCTAATCCTAGATCCTACATTTCGCACCAGTTTAGAACGTTTTTATATTTAGCGTAGTCAATAGGTACTTGTTGATAATCTGCCGGTAGCCCATACATTTTGAGCGCGGACTCCCCAAAATAAGCAATGATCTTCCGATGCACTTGATTAACATGTAATAGTGTCATTACCAATAAGAAAAATGATGATGCACTGGCCCATGACCTTGGCCAATGGAATAATCTTTCCCCGCAACAATAGCGCTATGAAGATAATCAATAGCCGCACCAACACTAGCCACTAGGGACTCTCCTTTAGCTAAGTAACTTGCAATAGCAGACGATAAGCTACAACCTGTACCATGGGTGTTTTTTGTTTCTATGCGTAGATTGCAATACCAATAAGAGGCATGTTCTTCAATATCATAAAAACAATCACAACATTCTTCAGCATCCAGATGCCCCCCTTTTAGCAAAACACTCGCGCCAATGGTTTTAGCAAGTTCTTTTGCAGCCCATTCCATCGTGTTTTTATTGTTAATTTCGATATTTAACAGTTTTTCTGCTTCGGGAATATTAGGGGTCACTAAAGTTGCCAAAGGAAGCAAATGCCTTAATAAATAGTCAAGGGAACTCATATCTATTAACTCAATATTCGTTGTTGATATCATAACCGGATCGATAACTAAAGGGATCGTTGGCACAGTCAATAACGACTCTTTTATGGCTTCAGCCACCGACTGCTTGTGCAACATACCCACTTTAATCGCATCAAATCCAATGTCTTCCGCTACAGCAAAAAATTGCTTCTGGATAAATTGCTCTGGAATTTCGTGCACCGCTGTAACTGTTTGAGTATTCTGAGCCGTTAATGCTGTGACAACCGAGCAACCATAACAACCCAAAGCCGAAATTGTTTTTAAGTCAGCTTGGATCCCCGCACCACCGCCACTATCCGATCCTGCAATCGTTAAGACTCTACGGTAAGATTTTTTACCTTTTTTTTGATTCATCACCTAACTTTATAATTTTCAATAATGGTTTTATTTGCTTTTCTGTCAGTTCGGCATGATGCCCTATTCGTAAATAACGTGGCATAGTAATTGGCCCATAACGGACTCTCATTAATCGACTGACTGGAATATCACGCGCCTGCCATAAACGACGCACTTCTCGGTTGCGCCCTTCTGACAAACAAACATGATACCAATGGTTCATCCCTTCTCCACCGCCATCTTTGATACTATTAAATTTAGCAAGACCATCATCTAACTCAATACCATCTAATAATTCCTGGAGAATCGATTGAGAAACATTACCATAAACACGTACTGCATACTCTCTCTCAATTTCATAACTTGGATGCATGAGTCGATGGGCAATTTCACCGGAATTGGTAAATAACATTAATCCCATGGAGTTAATATCTAAACGTCCTACGCCAATCCAACGTTCACTTTTTAATTTTGGCAGCTTAGAAAAAACCGTGGGTCTTCCCTCAGGATCCTTTGCAGTACAAATTTCACCTTCTGGTTTATTATAAATAAGCACTCTTGGGGCTTTATTTTTATTGTTTACATGTATGATCCTGCCATCAAGCTTGATGAGATCCGTATCACTGACTTTATCACCAAGAGTTGCTATCTTGTCATTGATTGACAATCGCCCACCTTCGATCCAAGTTTCCATTTGACGCCGAGAACCATAACCCGCCGCAGCAAGTACCTTCTGTAATCGTTGTAACTCAACCGGCTTCGTACTCATTCGACCAACTCTTCTTCTGTGTACTCTTGAAAGACATCCGCTTCAGCTACATCGTCTGGATTATCTTCTTGAAAGATATCCACTTCGACTAAAATTTCATCTTTCTCTTCGTAAAGGATATTTTCTGCATTCGCTAAAAAATCATCTTCGACCTGTTTATCCCCAAGGATATCAGAGGTCACCATTTCAAGCTCCATTTGTTTTCCAATTTGTTCTTCTAAAACATCCATATCTTTCAATTCAGTCAAGCTTGGCAAACCATCTAAAGATTTCAAATTAAAATAATCAAGAAAGTGCCGAGTTGTCGCTAGTAAGCTAGGCTTGCCCGGCACATCTCGATGCCCCACCACTTTCACCCACTCTCTTTCTTGAAGAATTTTCACAATGTGGCTACTCACAGCAACACCTCGAATATCTTCAATTTCCGAGCGAGTAATAGGCTGGCGGTAAGCGATTATAACCAAAGTCTCTAATAAAGCCCTTGAATAACGAGGCGGTTTTTCTTCCCATAGCTTAATAATCCAGGGACTTAATTCCTTTCTAACTTGAAAGCGGTAACCACTGGCAACTTCGACCAACTCTACACCATGATCATCGTACCGTTTTTGCAGTAAATCGATTGCTTCTTTTATTTCTTGTTTTGTCGGCACCGCCTTATTTGGGAAAAGATGGAGAAGTTGATCCACGGAGACCACACCACCTGCCGCCAATAAAGCAGCTTCAATAATTTTTTCCAGGGGCTGTTCTTGTTCCAAGAGTTGTTCTTGTTCCAAGAGTTGTTTTTGTTCCAAAGCATCACTCATTGCTAACGGCCTTTAAGTGGATAGGGCTAAATGCCTCATGTTGGATAATTTCAATCATGGATTGCTTGAGCAATTCCAAAATCGCGATAAATGTCACCACCACCCCTGCACGCCCTTCCTTGTAGTTAAATAACTGTGTAAATTCAATAAAGGAATCATCCCGAATACAGGACAAAACATAGGTCATTCTTTCTCGAACAGAAAGGGTTTCTTTTTCAACTTGGTGGTTAGTGTCAAGATTTTCTCGACGAAAAACGTCTTGCATAGCAATCAGTAATTCTTTTAAGGTCACATCAGGCTGGGGTCTGACATAGCTCATCTCAGGATGGGTCTCAGCCTCTACTTGGAAGTTATCACGAAGCATTCGAGGTAGTTGATCCAAATCCGCGGCAGCCTGTTTAAAGCGCTCATATTCTTGTAACCGGCGAATTAAATCGGCTCTGGGATCACCTAGCTCTTCTCCCATTTCATCTTGTCTACGCGGTAATAGCATTCTGGATTTAATTTCAGCGAGATTTGCTGCCATTACCAAATATTCAGCAGCTAGATCCAAACGTAAGTCTTGCATAAGTTCAATATATTCAACATATTGCCGGGTAATATCAAGGATTGGGATATCCAAAATATCAATATTATTGCGACGAATAAGGTACAGTAACAAATCCAAAGGCCCTTCAAAAGCCTCTAAAAAAACCAATAGCGCATTGGGTGGTATGTAAAGATCCTGAGGGATTTCACTAATCACTTCATCTTTGAGCCGACCCACAGGCTCTCTTGTCGCCACTAGGTTCTCACTTTGTTTTACAGTTACTGCCTCAATCACAATGATGCTACCTACTGGTTTAGGCGTAGATCTCGCAGTTAAAAGCGCACAAGAGCAGCTTATACGCTAAATCTAGGTTAAAAAATACCATTATATAGTAGCATGAGAAAGAAACAACTCTGCACTACAGCAATTCTCAATTTGAACTCCCATCCTTCTTACCAATAGCCTGATATAGCTAGTGGTAAGAAGGATCCTCTAAATTGGAGGTTCAAATTAAGAATTGCTCTAGGGAAAGGTGGCTCAACGTGGATAAGAAGACTCCAAAACGACGACCACGCAAGGCAAACAGTCAAAAACACCTAAAAAATATTGCAAAATAAAAAATTACGCAACAAAATTGCGTAATAATTCACTCCACCCCGTATCTTTCTGGCAATCCATCCCGCTCGCAAAGCATAGCGTCATTTCGAAGTTATCAGAGCATTGTACAGGAATACGAAAAATATCCCAAATAACACTTCACTATTCGCTGGGATCATTGGATTTTTCGATGCAGGTGACCCGCATTTATTGCTAAAATAGTGCCTACTTAGGCAATATTAATTGCCTAGAAAACTTAGAAAAATCCCTCCACAGAGCCTTTTCCCTGGCGTATTAACTCAGGGACATCATTCACCAAATCAATAATGGTTGTCACATCAAGGCCGCAGCTACCACTGTCAATAACCAAATCCACCCGATTTTGCAAATGATCTCGTATATCCTGAGGATCATTTAATGGCGTGTCAGTACCATCAAATTGTAAGCTTGTATTAATGAGCGGCTCTCCTAGCTCAGCTAAAATGGCCTGGCTCACGGGGTGATCAGGTACTCGAAGCCCTACTGTTTTTCGTTTTGCGTGGAGCAAACGCCGAGGAGCCTCTTTGGTACCACGCAGCAAAAAAGTATAAGGCCCAGGTGTCAAAGACTTCAATAACCGATAGGATCCATTACTTACCTGGGCATAAGTCCCTAATTCAGACAGATCTCGACACATCAATGTAAGTAGATGTTTCTCATCTAATTGACGAATACTACGAATTCTATCTAAAGCCTTTTTATTCCCCATTTGACAGCCTAACGCATAGCTTGAATCTGTGGGGTAGGCGATAACGCCTCCCTGGCGAATAATCTCTACCGCCTGGCACACCAAACGCGGCTGGGGATGACTAGGGTGTATCAAAAAATACTGACTCATTAAGAAGTTAGACCTTGCCACTGTTATCACACTAAGAGATGGTATATTATACCCTCTTTATCAGCATTCAAGGCGAAATACTGAAGCCTACCTTGCATAAAATAGGATAGTTGGCACTCCCATGAAGTTTCTGTTCGATTTTCTACCAGTTATTATCTTTTTTATCTGTTATTACCTGTTCGGAATTTATAAAGCAACCGGAGCTTTAGTCGTTGTTTCCGCAGGTCTTATATTGTTCAGCTGGTTAAAAAACAAACGTGTCGATGGCATGCTGTTAGCAACCTGCTCCCTTGCCATTATCCTTGGCAGTATTACCATTATCTTCAAAAATGATATCTTCATCAAATGGAAACCCAGTGTTATCTATTGGTTGTTTTCCTGTGTATTTTTCATTAGCCAATTTGTTAGTAGCAAACCTGTGATCCAGCGCATGCTACAAAAAAACCTAAAGCTTCCTAATAAAATTTGGACAAAACTCAATATCAGCTGGATTATTTTCTTTACGCTTATGGGGTTTGCAAACTTATATGTTGTTTATAATTTCTCAACAGAAATATGGGTTAACTTCAAAGTTTTTGGGATCATGGGTATGACCCTATTGTTTGTTATTGTTCAGTCTATCTTTCTCTCAAAATATATCCAAAATGACGATCCAGAACCGAATGGCGCTTCTCATGACAACGAATAGTGAAAGAATAAAAAAAATACGCAAAATCCTAAAAGAAAAATTTTCACCGAGTGAATTAATTATTGATGATGAAAGTGAAGATCACATTGGCCATGCTGGAGCGGCAAGTGGAGGCGGTCATTTTGCCCTGATGATTACCAGCGATGTTTTTGAGGGAAAATCCTTAGTTCGACGCCACCAATTAATCTATCAAGCCCTTAGTATAATGATGGAAAAAGACATCCATGCCCTTTCCATCAAAGCAAAAACCTCAGAAGAAAGCTAACCGTTATTGACCACCCAACCGGTAACCTCTTGTATCGCTTTTCCAATATCCGCAGGGGAGCGCACTGTATTAACACCCGCAGCCTCTAGTGCCGCAAATTTTTCAGCCGCAGTACCTTTGCCTCCCGCAATAATCGCTCCGGCATGCCCCATACGTTTTCCAGGAGGTGCTGTAACACCCGCAATATAAGAAACAACGGGTTTGGATACATTCGATTTGATAAATTCAGCCGCTTCTTCCTCAGCCGTGCCACCAATTTCTCCCACCATCACAATAGCTTCAGTTTGGGGATCTTCTTCAAAGAGTGCTAACACATCGATAAAGGTGGTTCCAGGAATAGGATCACCTCCAATACCCACGCAGGTGCTTTGTCCAAAACCAGGTACTGTGGTTTGACTCACCGCTTCGTAAGTCAATGTACCCGAGCGAGACACAACACCCACGCGACCTGGCAAGTGAATATGCCCTGGCATAATACCAATTTTGCAACCTCCTGGCGTAATAATTCCAGGACAGTTTGGCCCGATGAGACGAGCTTGTGTATTACCTTCCAGATATGCTTTAACCTGAAGCATATCTAGTGTTGGGATCCCTTCAGTAATGCAAACAATCAATTTGATGCCGGCATCTGCTGCTTCAATGATAGAGTCTTTACAAAAAGGCGCCGGCACATAGATAACTGTTGCCTCAGCCCCAGTCGCTGCTACCGCATCATTTACCGTATTGAATACAGGCAAATTTAAATGCTCTTGACCACCTTTTCCAGGTGTCACACCACCAACCATTTTTGTACCATAGTTAATAGCTTGTTGGGAATGCATTGTTCCTTGATTCCCAGTAAAACCTTGACAAAGCACTTTCGTATTTTCATCAATTAAGATACTCATTATTATGCCCCCTTCACTTCTGCAACGATTTGTTTTGCCGCAGAATCAAAACCTGTGGCAGCAATAATATTTAATCCACTTTCATCTAATAATTTCGCAGCAATATCTGCATTATTGCCTTCAAGACGCACCACTACAGGTAACTCTATCCCAACCTCAGCAACAGCACTGATAATGCCTTCGGCAATCATATCACAACGGACAATGCCGCCAAAAATATTAACTAAGATCCCTTTCACATTATCATCGGATAAAATTATTTTAAATGCTTCTGTAACCCGTTCCTTAGTTGCACCACCTCCTACATCAAGAAAGTTAGCAGGGTTTCCTCCATGGAGTTTAATCAAATCCATGGTTGCCATCGCAAGCCCTGCACCATTGACCATACATCCGATGTCACCTTCTAAAGCAATATAATTTAATTCCCAATCATGAGCGCGATTTTCTCGCTCATCTTCTTGAGAGGTATCACGCATTGCTCGAAGTTTTGTTTGCCGGTACATCGCATTATCATCGATGTTAATTTTGCCATCAAGACAAAGTAGATTCCCTTCGCTAGTCACAACTAATGGATTGACTTCTAACAAGCTTAAATCACATTCCACAAACATCCGGCTTAATGACGTTAGCAATGTAGCAAATTGCTTGACTTGGTTTCCTTCCAGCTGCAATCCGAAAGCCAATTCTCGACATTGAAAGGGTAAGATCCCCATCATGGGATCAACAACTGCCCGAAGAATTTTCTCTGGGGTTTCTTCAGCAACCTTTTCAATTTCAACACCGCCTTCTGTAGACGCCATAAAAACTACGCGTTTTTTGGCCCGATCAATAACAGCACCTAGATAAAGTTCTCGTTTGATGTTGCAAGGTTCTTCCACCAAAACTTGGCTAACCGGTTGGCCTTTTTCATCTGTCTGAAATGTGACTAATCGAGTCCCAACCATTGATTGCACTGCTTGAATTAAGTCTTCTCGGTTAGAAACAATCTTAACACCACCCGCTTTCCCGCGGCCTCCCGCATGCACTTGTGCTTTGACAACCCATTGTTGGCAGTCAAGGCTATTTGCCACACTCACTGCCTCTTCCGCATTCCAAGCCACTTCGCCCTGGGGCACAGGGATCCCATAGTCACGAAACAACATTTTCGCCTGAAATTCATGAACGTTCATACTCACTCCACCAAATTAAATTTCTAATAATAAACGACTGGGATCTTCCAATAATTCCTTAATCGTCACTAAAAAAGACACCGATTCTTTGCCATCAATGATCCGGTGGTCATAACTCATCGCCAGATACATCATCGGGCGCACAACCACTTGTCCATTTTCTACCACTGCCCGTTGTTCTATTTTATGCATTCCGAGAATAGCACTCTGGGGCGGATTTAAAATAGGCGTTGATAATAACGATCCAAATACACCGCCATTAGAAATCGTAAAAGTCCCACCTGTCATTTCTTCTATTGTCAGCTTTCCTTCCTGCGCCTTTTTTGCAGAACCCACAATAGATTTTTCGATACCCGCTAAACTCATTTGATCTGCATCGCGAAGAATAGGCACAACCAAGCCTCGCTCTGTTGATACCGCTATACCGATATCATAATAGCCATGGTAAATCACATCATTTCCATCAATGGATGCATTCACAGCAGGGAACCGTTTTAAGGCTTCAATGGCGGCCTTGGTAAAAAATGACATAAAACCTAAACGAGCACCATGAGTTTTTTCAAATGTATCTTTATGCTGTTTACGAATGTCCATGATGGCTTGTAGGTTGACTTCATTGAACGTCGTGAGCATCGCTGTGGTCTGCTGAGCTTCTAAGAGACGCTCTGCAATGCGCGCTCGCAACCTTGACATGGGTACTCGTTTTTCTTCTCTAGCCCCCATAGGCAAAGCTGCCGCAGTTTGGCTAACAACCCCTTGAGTCGATTTTTGCTGCTCAACCACTTTTATCACGTCATCTTTAGTAATACGGCCATCTTTACCCGTTCCAATTATTTTTGCAGCTTCTAAATTATGCTCCGCCACCAAACGTCTGACTGACGGTGATAACTCAGTGGATCCGCTATTTGTTGCTGGCTGTTCCACCGCTTGGCTTTCACTCACTGCTGGCGCTGGAGTATCTTTGACCTCACCCGGAGCAATAACCGCGATAATTTCATCAGCAGTTACATTCGTACCCTCTTCTTTTTGTATAGCTTGTATGACACCATCTACGGGTGCAGGCACTTCAAGTACAACTTTATCGGTTTCTAGATCAACAAGATTTTCATCCCGCCGAACACTTTCACCCACTTTTTTATGCCAGGTTAAAATAGTCGCATCAGCGACAGATTCTGGCAACATTGGAACTTTAACTTCAACTGACATAACTAACCCTTTAAGAATACTGTTAACCTAATGCAGCTGCAACCAATGCCTTCTGTTGAGCAGTATGCAGTGATGCATGCCCCACAGCTGGCGCGGCAGCACCTTCTCTCCCCGCGTAAAACAATTCTTGCCACGATCCTAGGCAAGCCGTAAAGTGATGGTAACTGGCATACCAAGCCCCTTGATTTTGAGGTTCTTCTTGGCACCAAACCACTTGTGTTGCATTTTTGTACCTGACTAACTGAGTGTTTAGTTCTTTTTCTGGAAATGGATAGAGTTGCTCAATCCGAATAATCGCCACATCTTTTTTTCCAGACTCACGGCGTTGCTCAAGCAAATCGTAATAGACTTTTCCGCCGCAAATAACAACCCGTTTTATAGTTTCATCATCATGATCATCAATTTCAGGAATCACCAAATGAAATTTACCTTCTGTCAAATCAGACAACGGTGACACCACTGATTTATGGCGCAGTAAGCTTTTAGGAGTCATAACAATCAATGGCTTACGATAAGGACGAATCATTTGGCGGCGGATCATATGAAAACATTGAGCCGGTGTGGTTGGAGTGCAAACTTGAATATTATGTTGCGCTGCAAGCTGCATAAATCGTTCTAGCCTTGCTGAAGAATGCTCCGGCCCCATACCTTCATAACCGTGAGGCAAAAACATGACTAAACCACATAAACGCCCCCATTTTTGGTAGCCAGAACTAATAAACTGATCAATCACTACTTGCGCACCATTCACAAAGTCACCAAATTGCGCTTCCCAAATAACTAGGGTTTTTGGATCTGCCGTGGTATAGCCATATTCAAAGCCCAGCACTGCTTCTTCTGATAACACTGAATCAATAATAGTTAAATCTGCTTGATGATCATTAAGGTTCGCTAAAGGTGTGTACATGTCTCCTGTTTTATTGTCATGTAACACAGCTTGTCGATGTGAAAATGTTCCTCGACAACTGTCTTGCCCTGAAATTCTCACAGGAACACCGTCATCCAACAACGAAGCATATGCTAAAGTTTCTGCACAGCCCCAGTTTAGTGGGATTTCTCCAGCAATCATTTTGGCCCTAGCACCGTATTCTCGCGCAACTTGGCGTTGGATAGTAAATCCTTCTGGCACACTCATTAACGACGTTCCCAACCGCTGAAGTTGCTCCATTGGCATTGTGGTATCCACTGGAGTGGCCCATTTTTGATTCATGTACGGTGACCAATCCACATGAAAATCTGTTTGCGCCACATGATCGGCAACTTCAACAACAGCATGACCTGCCTCTAAATTGTCTCGATATTCCTGCTTCAGCTTATCAACATCAGCCTGAGTCACATCATTTGATGAAATTAAATGTTCTTTATAAATTTCGGTAATAAGTGGATGATTACGAATTTTTTGATACATTAGTGGTTGAGTGATAGAAGGTTCATCCGCTTCATTATGTCCATGCCGCCGATAGCAAACTAAATCAATCACAACATCTTTTTTAAATTTCATTCTAAAATCAAATGCAATTTGCGCAGCAAATACCACCGCTTCAGGATCATCACCATTAACATGCAATACAGGCGCTTGAACCACTTTCATAATATCGGAGCAATACAGTGTAGAACGAGAGTCCAGAGGGTTGCTGGTGGTGAAGCCAATTTGATTATTAATGATAACATGAACTGTGCCTCCCGTACGGTACCCTCGTGATTGAGACATATTCAAGGTTTCCATCACAACACCTTGACCGGCAACAGCAGCATCTCCATGAATAACTAAAGGAAGTACCTGTTTATGTTCTCGATCCCCCCTTCTATCTTGACGCGCCCTGACAGAGCCTTCGATAACCGGCGCAATAATTTCTAAGTGTGAGGGATTAAATCCTAACGTTAAATGCAATAATCCACCTTGAGTCTGTATATCTGAGGAAAAACCTAAGTGATATTTCACATCACCGGTTCGCCCTTCTTCCACCAGCTTGCCTTCAAATTCTTGAAAAAGTTGTGACGGAGCTTTGCCTAAAACATTAATCAATACATTGAGCCGCCCACGATGTGCCATGCCAATCACAAATTCTTTAATACCTTGGCTACCCGCACGCTCGACCATGCTCAACAATAAAGGTATAAGGCTATCACCACCTTCGATAGAAAAGCGCTTTTGCCCCACATAACGGTTACCCAAATAGCGCTCTAACTCTTCTGCTGCAATCAAATGCTGTAAAATATTTTTCTTTTCGCTACTTGAAAAATCAGTCGAACATTGGTTCGCTTCTATTCGATTTTCCAACCATCGAGTTTGATCCGTATCGGTTATATGAGTATATTCAACACCGATAGAACCGGTATAGGTTTTCTTTAAGCTTTCGTAAATATCACCAAGAGAAACTTGCCCACTAGGTGTTCCAAGGTAAGCGTTACAATCGAACTTTGTGGCCAAATCATCTTGACTTAAATCATGATAATCCAGCAAAAGATCCGGGCGTACAGGCCGTTCAACGCCAAGGGGATCGAGTTTAGCATGATGATGCCCATGACTACGGTAAGCATTAATCAATCCCATCACACGATTGAGTTTTCGCTCATGCTCAACATCACCTGATACGGGTGCGGCCACAGAACGTTGTCGGCCCAATGTTTTAAACTGTTCTCGAACTTTCGCATGAGATAAATCTTGAGCAACTCCATCGACCAATGGCATTTTTGCAAAGCACTCACGCCATTGCTCTGGCACAGAATTGGGATCGTCTAAATACGCTTCAAAAAGTTCTTCTAGGTAAGCAGAATTACCTGCAAATAAAAAAGAATTGCCTTGGAATTGCTTCATTAAACTATCGTCTGACATAGAACACTAAATCCTCGTTGTATCGTAAAAGTAACTAGGTTCCTTCCTTCAGTAACATTGAGCGAATCTTCCCAATTGCTCTGGTTGGATTTAATCCTTTGGGGCAGACATCCACACAATTCATAATACCTCTGCAACGAAAGATACTGAATGGATCATCCAATTCTGCCAATCTTTCTTGGGTTTTTGTATCACGACTATCGGCCAAAAAACGGTAGGCTTGTAATAATCCCGCAGGCCCTACAAATTTGTCTGGATTCCACCAATAAGATGGGCACGAACTTGAACAGCAGGCGCAAAGAATACACTCATAAAGCCCATCAAGTTTTTTTCTATCTTTGGGTGATTGCAATCTTTCTTTAGCTGGTGCTGGCTCATCGTTCTGTAGATAAGGTTTGATTTTCTCATATTGTCGATAAAATTGCGCCATATCAACGATCAAATCACGCTCCACAGGAAACCCTGGAAGAGGACGCAAAGTAATAGGCTCTTTTAAAGATGAGAGTAAAGTGACACAGGCAAGACCATTACGACCATTAATGTTCATACCATCAGAACCACAAACCCCCTCTCGACAAGAACGCCTAAAAGATAATCCTTCATCTTTCGTTTTTAATTGAATAAGCGCATCGAGCAGCATGATATCTTTATCTTTAGGAATTTCTAGGTGGAAATCTTCCATTGAAGGTTTTTGATCCGTTTCAGGATTATATCGATAAATTTTAAATTCAACTGTTCGCATTGCAATACTGGACATGCTTTCCTCTCTCAATAAACCCGCTCTTTAGGCTCAAAAGGTTCTAGGGATAATGGTTGACGATTCACTGCACGCGTTGACAGACTATCACCATCATGTTTATAAATACTGTGTTTTAACCAATTGGCATCATCACGTTTAGGATAATCTTCACGGCTATGGGCACCGCGACTCTCTGTACGAAAGTCTGCTGAAAATGCCGTAGCAACCGCTGTTGCCATAAGGTTATCTAACTCTAGCGCTTCAATGCGCGCTGTATTGAAGACTCGACTGTGATCTTTAATAGCAGCATGTTGTAAACGTTCACGCAATTGTTTAAGTTTTTGTACACCTTCTTGCATTGTGTTTGCTGTTCTGAAGACACCAAAATCTTCCTGCATAGTTTTCTGCAAATCAGCTCGCACTTCATGAACCGCTTCACCCTCTTTGGTATTATCCCAACGATTCAACCGAGCAAGTGCTTCATCCAAATCGCCTTCACCAGCATCTGGCATCTCTAAATGCCCTTTTAAAGCTTCTTCAACATGTAAACCTGCTGAGCGTCCGAAAACAACTAAGTCGAGTAAGGAATTCCCCCCGAGGCGATTAGCTCCATGTACAGAAACGCAAGCACATTCTCCGGCAGCATAAAGTCCTGGAACAATTTGATCTGCACCATTGGCATCCATTGTAATCACTTGGCCATATTTATTCGTCGGGATCCCACCCATCATATAATGGCAGGTTGGAACCACAGGAATAGGTTCTTTAATAGGATCAACGCCCGCAAATGTCATAGACAACTCACGAATTCCAGGTAGCCGTGTTTTAATTAAATCGGCACCTAAATGTTCTAACTTTAGTTTTACGTGATCAACCCCTTTTGGATCATAGCCCCGGCCTTCCCGGATTTCGAGGGCCATAGAACGAGCTACCACATCCCGAGAGGCTAAGTCTTTAGCATGAGGCGCGTAGCGCTCCATAAACCGCTCACCATCTTTATTGATCAGGTAACCACCTTCTCCGCGGCAGCCCTCTGTAACAAGTACACCAGCCCCTGCAATACCTGTGGGATGAAATTGCCACATTTCCATATCTTGGACGGGCAAGCCTGCGCGTAAGACCATGCCCACACCATCGCCGGTATTAATCAGTGCATTGGTCGTTGATTGAAAGATCCTTCCAGCGCCTCCAGTTGCAAAAATAATAGCCCGGGTATTCATAAAAACCGTTTCACCGGTTTCGATATTAATGGAAACCACTCCAGAAAATTTCTTACCATCCCTGGATTTCACTAAATCCACAGCATACCACTCGGAAAAGACATGGGTTCCAGCTTCAATATTTTTTTGATACAGGGTGTGCAGTAGTGCGTGACCGGTTCGATCTGCCGCAGCACAAGTTCTTGCGGCTTGATCACCACCATAATTCAAGGACTGACCGCCAAAAGGCCGTTGATAGATTTTACCATTTTCTAGGCGAGAAAAAGGTAACCCCATATGTTCCAGTTCATAAACTGTTTCAGGCCCCGTCTTGCACATATATTCGATGGCTTCTTGATCCCCGAGATAATCAGAGCCTTTGACCGTATCATACATGTGCCAACGCCAATCATCTTCGTGAACATTACCCAGCGCGCAGGTAATACCTCCTTGTGCTGACACCGTATGGGAACGGGTAGGAAAAACTTTAGAAACCAATGCGACCTTATAGCCAGTCTGAGCCAAGGACAACGCTGCTCGCATACCTGCGCCACCTGCTCCAATAATAACTGCATCAAATTGATAATTAGGAATAGCCATAGCTTACTCTATACACTCCAAATGACTTCAATACCCCAAACAAAGTAGGATATTAGTGCTAAAATAACGATAATTTCAATGGTAAAACGTAATGCAGCAGGCTTGACATAATCCGTCAATATAGTCCAAATACCAACCCAACTATGCAATATAAGACCACCAAGAGCGAGCAATGTGAAAATGCTCACCCAACGCGAAGCAAACAAGGTTTGCCAGCTTGTAAAGTTCACCTCAGGCGTCAATAAAAAATAACCCACCATAAAAAAAGTATAAAGAGCCAGAATAACGGCTGTGATCCGTTGGACAATCCAATCTCTTAAACCATTTCCTGTAAAACTTAGCGCATTATTTACCATAGCCAAACCCCTAATAATCCGATCACAATGATAGACAGAATGAATACCAGGATTGCACTCATGGTTCCTGCACACTTGCTCTCACCCACGCCAATATCCATGAGCAAATGCCGGATCCCCGCAATAAGATGAAATGAAAGTGCGGCCACTAACCCGAGGAGAAACAGTTTACTCACAGGACTAGCAAAACATTCGCTAATAGCAGCAAAATCGGCGGCTGAATGCAGTGATTTTTCTAAAAGCCACAAAAGCAATGGTATGAATAGGAATAAAATAACACCACTGGCTCGGTGTAAAATAGAAACAATAGCTGTACAAGGAAAACGAATAGTTGTCAGCCGTAGATTAACTGGTCGATTTTTTTTCACTGTCAATGATTCCCCACACCCCATGACATTTCAAACCCGCCACTACAAAAAAGTGGCAATAACATATAAAATGATGAATAACCGTAAGATTATAGTCAGAAGTAATACGGAAGACAAATCTATCACATGTCTTAGCGTATTTTTTTGCCAAAATCTATCTGTGCGGCAATCCTACCATATTATAAATTATAAAATTGACAGGCAATCAAATGTTACTTTAAAATACCCTTTGAAATTTGTTCTAAGTTTAGACACGTCATTCGGCCTTAATTGCTGCTAAAATTTCATACTGGTCTAAGCTTAAAAGATATCAGCTATTCAATTACCATGGAGTTTCTATGTCAGATAAAAAAGTCCTGTTGGAGATACCTAATTTAGATGAAAAAGTTGAGCTATCCATACACTCAGGCACCCTAGGTCAAGAGGTGGTAGATATTGCACCGCTGGCTAAGAAAGGGTTATTCACCTTCGATCCCGGTTTTGTTGCCACGGCTTCTTGTGAGTCAAAAATTACCTTTATTGATGGCGAAAATGGCATATTACTTTACCGCGGATACCCTATTGAACAGCTAGCAGAAAAATCTGACTATTTAGAAGTCTGCTATTTGCTTATGAATGGCGAATTACCCTCCCCAGAGCAAAAGCAAAAATTTACGAGACAAATTCTCAACCATACGATGGTTCATGAACAAATTCACAAATTTTTTACGGGCTTTCGTCGGGATGCCCACCCCATGTCTGTAATGGTAGGCACCGTAGGCGCATTATCCTCTTTCTATCACGACGCTCTGGATATTACTCAACCAGAACATCGAGAAATCGCGGCACTGAGATTGATTGCTAAAATGCCAACCCTTGCCGCTATGTGCTACAAATATTATATTGGGCAACCCTTCACTTACCCCCAAAATGATTTAAGTTACTCTGAAAATTTTCTCTACATGATGTTCAGCGTTCCGAGTGAAAAATGGCAACCGAATCCTGTTTTAGCAAAAGCGATGGATCGGATCTTTATCCTTCATGCCGATCACGAGCAAAATGCATCAACCTCTACCGTACGCCTTGCTGGCTCTTCTGGTGCAAACCCATTTGCCTGTATTGCGTCAGGCATTGCAGCTCTCTGGGGGCCTGCCCATGGTGGTGCAAATGAAGCCGTGCTCGATATGCTTATGGAAATTGGTGACGTCAAAAATATTCCTAAATACATCGAAAAAGCCAGAGACCGTAATGATCCATTCCGTCTCATGGGTTTTGGCCATAGAGTTTATAAAAACTATGATCCCAGAGCAAAAGTGATGCGTGAAACCTGTCATGAAGTGCTAAAAGAAGTCGGCAAAACCAATGATCCGCTTTTAGAAATTGCCTTGGAACTCGAACGTTACGCCCTAGAAGATGAGTATTTTATCGAGAAAAAACTCTACCCTAATGTTGATTTTTATTCTGGCATCACCTTAAACGCCATCGGGATCCCCGTTAATATGTTTACTGTGATTTTTGCGTTAGCAAGAGCCGTAGGCTGGGTAACCCATTGGAATGAAATGGTCAGTACTCCAGGATTTCGTATTGGTCGTCCCAGACAACTTTACACCGGTCACGATCAACGAGACTATATTGATGAGAATAACCGTTAGCTATTTGTAAGAAATATCTGAGTATCGCTTAAGCTGACTTGGCACTGAGCAAGAGTTAACTATACTGAAGTTAAATGACGTTTATTATTTGAAATGCAAGATGAGATGCTAAAACTGCAATCCTGCCGGTGATACCGATGATAAATATGTAGGTAATATTGATGAAATCTAATGATGCTATCATGACATTTATTGCTGGAATTGTCCTATATGAAGTCGGTCTGCTTATTTTAGCTTTTTGGAAATACAGCCATCATTTTAACCTCACCCTCCTCTTGGGTTGCAGCTTCTTTTTAACCGGCATGTTTCTATTTTTCCGCAGCTATTTTAGTAAATATGCGCAAAATTCCACGTAATCATACTCTTCAATATTTTGCACTGCCACCCAAAATTTAATTTTTTTGATCTATTGTCACATACTTGTAGCATCCTCTACCTATACTTCATTTTGTAAAGCAACAATGATAGGACTGAAAAAAATGAAAGGATTTTACGCAACAAGCCAGTGTGTTGCAGGGATTGTACTATATGAAGTTGGGCTATTTTTTATCACCTGGTGGAAATCAATGCATGTCACAAGCCTTTTCCTTATGTTAGGTATGACCAGTATTGGATTAGGGCTATTATTTTTCCTCGGCGAACCTAAAAAATTATTATCGAAAATGAGTTTTAATTTTCGAATATTAAAGCATTATAATTAGCTCCACTAAAATAATAAATAATCCCGGGCTATACTGCTCGCAGTATAATTACTCGGGATTTTTTTTTGTCAGCGTCTGGGAAACACTTCTCCGCCATCCTTCTAATAAATCACTGCGTTTTTTTTCTGAAAATGTCGGGTAATACTGCCTATCACAGCGCCATAACTTAGCTAAATCTGTCGTATCTTTAAAAATTCCCGCAGTAAGTCCCGCAAAATAAGCGCCACCCAATGCTGTAATTTCTGTTACCGCCGTTTTCTCAACAGGTATTCCAAGAATATCTGCAATAAATTGCAAAAGCCAATCATTATTAGACATACCTCCGTCCACTCGTAATCGCGAAACTTCAGCTCCATCGGCTACCATCGCATCTAATAAATCTTTTGTTTGATAAGCAACCGACTCTAAAACAGCCCGCACAATATGATAGCGATCACTATTTCCTGTTAAGCCAACAAGAGTACCTCGGGCATGGGGATCCCAATATGGAGCACCTAAACCTGCAAAGGCCGGAACACAGTAGACACCACCATTATCCTGTAACTGCTGACAAATAATTTCCGTTTCATTCGCATTTTCGATAATTTTTAATTTGTCACGCAACCAAATCACAGCAGCCCCTGCCGTAAATATACTCCCTTCTAAGGCATAACAAATGTTATCTTTTAATCCATACGCAATAGTACTGAGCAGCTTGTTTTGGCTTTTAACGATCCTGTTGCCCGTATTCAAAAGCATAAAGGCTCCGGTTCCATAGGTGCACTTGAGCATTCCAGGATCATAACAGGCTTGAGCAAAGGTAGCTGCATGCTGATCACCGGCCATACCTAAAATAGGCAAAACCACATTTCCCACTTTCACTTCGCCGAAGTGAGCATTATTATTTTTTACCTCGGGTAGCATTTCTCTGGGAATATTAAATAAGGTTAATAGCTCTTTATCCCACTTTTTATTATGAATATTGAACAATAAAGTCCGAGAAGCATTGCTAATATCCGTAAAATGAGATTTTCCATCGGTTAAATTCCACAAAAGGTAACAATCAACCGTTCCAAACAGTAAATCACCTTTTTCTGCTAACGATCTTGCTCCAGGAATGGTATCCAGAATCCACTTTAACTTAGTTGCACAGAAGTAAGGATCAAGAAGAAGCCCGGTTTTCTCTCGAATCATTCGACCATAACCTTGCTGATTTAACTTTTCGCAGTCTTTTGCTGTCCTTCTATCTTGCCAAACAATAGCATTATACAGTGGTGTACCCGTGTTTTTATCCCAAACAATTGTCGTTTCACGTTGGTTGGTCACACCCACAGCAGCAATATCGTACACATTTACAGCTCGACTATTTAAAATTTTTTCCATACAGTACTTCGTGGTTTCCAATAATTGCAATGGATTTTGTTCAACCCAACCTGGTTTTGGAAAAAATAATTGTATTTCTTGGCAAATTTTTTCAACCATATTGCCTTGTTTATCAAAAATTATTGCTCGACTACTACTTGTTCCTTGATCAAGACTTAATAGATAATTCATATGAAACCATCCTTTTGTATTCAGATTACGAGCAATTTTAACGTTAAAATCAAAAAAAGAATTTTTTTTTTGCAAAAAAACATTCTTTTTTGCAGTTTTAGTGGAAATAATTTGCAAAAACTTATGATTTTCTGCTATGTTAAAGATGATTTTACTTTTTTTCCTACTCAGTTAGGAGTATGATACGGATTCTAGGTTTCGACCAAATGGATTCGTAATTTAACCAAGGAGACTTCTATGGCTAAGAAAGCTGCCAAACCTGCGCGTAAGAGCGCAGCTCGTAAAGCGCCGGCAAAGAAAGTGACTACTCGCAAAACCGCCGCGAAAAAATCCACTGCGCGTAAAACTACTGCTAAAAAATCTAGCGCATCTACTGCTGCTGCGAAAAAAGCAGCTCAAGCAATGCGCAATAAATTGCAAGATGCTGCTAAGAAATTAGCTGCATTTCGTAAAGAAGCCGCTGCTAAACTCGAAAAAATGAAGAAAGATGCCTATGCAAAAGGTTTCGCTGATGCGTCAAATCAATTTGCTAAGAAAGAAGCTGCTGTTGAGAAAGCTGTGCAAGCAGCCAAAAATGGCATTGACAAGAAGTTTTCTAAGTTGAAGCCCCAAAAAGCAGCTAAGAAAAAAGCTACTAAAGCTCGCCGAAAAAGCACTGCTCGTCGTAGCCCTGCTAAAAAATCAGCGACACGTAAGCCAGCTGCGAAAAAAACCAGTGCTAGAAAATCTGCTAAAAAGTAAAACCTTTTAGTAGTAAGTACTACAAAAAAGAGCTGGGTATCCCCCAGCTCTTTTTTTTGCGGAGCAATTTTCAATCAAACATCACTGGTATACTGCTCTAATACCGTTAAAATCTGCTTACCCACCTCTTGAACCTCTTGAATACCATTGATTTGAACAAATTTTGGGGCTTTTTTTCCAAGTTCAGGAACATACCCTTGGTAATAGTCAATTAAAGGCTTGGTTTGATCATGATAAACCGCCAACCGCGTACGTACCGTTTCTTCCCGATCATCCTTGCGTTGAATCAAATCTTCTCCGCTTAGATCATCTTTTCCAGAAATTTTTGGTGGATTAAAATCAATATGGTAACTACGCCCCGATCCCGGATGGATCCGACGCCCACTCATCCGCTTAACAATTTCCTCATCACTTACAAAAATTTCAATGACTACATCAATCTCGATATTGGCATCTCTAAGGCTTTGCGCTTGAGATAACGTCCGAGGAAAACCATCGAGCAAAAAGCCATTTTCACAGTCTAGTTGAGAAATACGCTTTTTAACTAGATCAATGATGACTTGATCCGGCACTAATTCACCATTTTCCATGATTTTTTGCACCTGCTGACCCAGTTCACTCCCTTCAGCCACGGCGGCTCTAAGCATGGTGCCTGTGGATATTTGCGGTATTTGATATTGCTCAACAATTAACTGCGCTTGGGTGCCCTTTCCTGCCCCTGGACTTCCCAGTAACATAACTCGCATGCTTTTCTCCTATGATCTTTGTGATTTGGCAATGATAGTAACGATTTTAGTCAAAATCGTCTATAATAAACTGATATGAATATTGAAATTGACTCAAAAAACATCTTTCAAGCCCGCCAAATAAGATTACCCGATCTGTTATGCCTGATCGTAGGTATTATTTTCTTCATTATTCTACCTATGAAACTGGCCCATGGACAATCTCAAAACACCGCAGTGGTATTAACGCTTGATAGCGCAATTGGGCCAGCCACCGCAGATTATATCCATCGGGGCATCGCCATTGGAGCAAAACAGCATGCAAGCTTAATCATTATACAATTAGATACTCCCGGCGGATTAGATCAATCCATGCGGGAAATCATCAAAAATATTTTAGCTTCACCTATTCCTATCGCAACCTACGTCGCTCCTAGTGGTGCAAGAGCGGCAAGTGCAGGCACTTATATCCTTTACGCAAGCCCTATCGCAGCAATGGCACCTGGCACAAATATCGGTGCTGCAACCCCGGTCAGCATGGGAGGAAGCCCCATACCAGGAAATAATGAAGAAAAACCTAACAAACAAGCAAATCAAGCCTCTGATATGACAAAAAAAATAAAAAAAGATGCCGCAGCCTACCTTCACAGTTTAGCGAAAATTCATGGCCGCAATGTAGATTGGAGTCAAAAGGCTGTTTTAGAGGCAGATAGCATACCTGCGGATAAAGCCCTAGCCATAGGTGTAATTGATCTTATCGCAAAAGATATTCCTGATTTATTGAAAAATATCGACGGAAAAAAAGTCAAATTAAAAGAAGGTTGGGTTACCTTAAAAACAAAAAATACTCAAGTCACTCACTTCAAACCCGACTGGCGAACCCAATTTTTAACGGTTATTACAAATCCTAGTTTTGCTTATATTTTGCTATTAATTGGCATCTATGGGCTATTTTTTGAATTTGCCAACCCTGGCTTTGTGCTACCCGGCGTAGCTGGAGCCATTTGCTTACTTATCGCTCTTTATGCTTTACAATTATTGCCTATTAACTATGTGGGGCTAGGTCTCATATTTATGGGCATTGCCTTTATGGTCGCGGAGGCATTTTTGCCTAGTTTTGGTGCTTTAGGGCTCGGCGGAATTATCGCTTTTGCTGTAGGATCTGTTATGCTAATGGATGCTGATATTCCAGGATATGGGATCCCATGGACATTGATCTTAACCATGGTTATCGCCAATGGGCTATTTTTCTTTGTTGTCATATGCATGGCCATCCGAGCAAGACAACAAAAGATAGTCAGTGGCCGCGAAGCGCTGATGGATAAAGTTGGCATTATTAACGGTGATTTCGATACTGAAGGCTGGATCCGTATCGATGGAGAGAATTGGCACTGCAAAAGCACTGAACCACTGAAAAAAGGGCAATCTGCCCAGATTATTGATCAAGAAGGGTTAACTCTTCTTGTTAAACCTAGGAGTGAGTCATGATGAATGTCATGTTTTGGGTCATTGGGATCCTTGTTATCTTTCTTTTCTCAATGTTTCGTGTCCTCAGAGAGTATGAGCGTGGTGTTATCTTCACATTGGGGCGCTTTTGGAAAGTCAAAGGGCCTGGTCTCATCATCGTCGTACCCATTATCCAACAAATGGTTAGAGTACAACTTCGTACAGTTGTTATGGATGTACCCACTCAAGATGTGATTTCTCGCGATAATGTGTCGGTGAAAGTCAACGCCGTGGTTTATTTCCGTGTGATTGAACCTGATAAATCCATTATTCAAGTAGAAAATTACTTTGAAGCCGTCAGTCAGCTCGCCCAGACAACCTTACGCTCCGTTTTAGGGCAACATGAATTAGATGAAATGCTATCAGAGCGGGACAAGCTCAATGCCGATATTCAAACTATTTTGGATGAACACACCAATGCTTGGGGGATCAAAATTGCAACTGTTGAAATCAAACATATTGATTTAGATGAAAGTATGATACGAGCCATCGCGAAACAAGCGGAAGCAGAGCGGGATCGACGGGCTAAAATAATTCATGCGGAAGGTGAGCTACAAGCATCAGCAAAGCTTGCAAAGGCAGCAGAAGTGCTCAGCCAACAACCTCAGGCCATTCAGTTACGTTACTTGCAAACATTAGCAACTATTGGAACAGAAAATAATTCAACCATCGTTTTCCCAGTCCCCATGGACATGGTAAACGCAGTCCAGGAAGCCATTGGTAAATTTTCAACAAGTTGAAGAAATTTATATGTAAAAGTGTCATTACCAAGGGAAACGTATCATGAAACTGAAAAGTTTTACCAATGAAGAGGCTTTGTTTCCTAACCTAGCACTATTGATCGTTACCCAAAAATCAGGCGCAACGATAACTTATCGGCATACCTAGGCTAGTCATCTTATTTGTATAAG
>JAJFKH010000088.1 GCA_021773305.1 Gammaproteobacteria bacterium
ATCAAAGAAGATTTTCCATCACTTCACATGCTCAATCCTCCGATTGTGCAACGAAAAGCATGGTCAGACGCGGCAGGGCAGGGGCTTTGCCTACTCGATCCACCAAGGAAAGACGTTAAGGCTATTGAGGAGTTTTTAGCATTATTAGCGGGATTTGGTATAAACCAAAACAATATCAAGGTGATATACAATGGCAGTACAAAGAAAACCAAAACAGCATAGTAATGCTATACAACCAGATAAGGCAGAACAGTTCATTGCTAACGCAGGAACGGCCAAGAAAGCCCCTAAGCCTGTAAAGGTCAAAAAGGTGCCTGTTGCGCTTCGCTTTAATACCGAATTGCTTCAAGCAATCGACAATATGGCTAAACGGCGCGGTATGTCGCGCAATGCGATTATTTCATACTGGTGTTCTAAAGGGGTGGAGAGCGAGTAAACCAAACTAAACGCCACTGAACTGCTTAATTGAATCCAACATACTTACCGTCAGGTTTTTTTGCATACGGTAAATGGTCGGGAACATAATAAACTAGATGCATTTTATTAAAAACATCTGTTTTTATGACCGCCGTTTTTCCAGAATCACCCGCAGTATTACTACAAGAAAAATCCTCTTCGGCTATTTTTCCAACTTTTACTTCCCAAATCCAAACCGTATTTCCTCTGCTCTCTTTTCCTCTCACATAGTTCCCTTGCTTATCACAAAGTACATATCGGAATGTTATATAAGTCCCTGCTTTAGGAAGGTGCCCTTTCGGTTTATTTGTTTCTAAAGCCATTTTTAGCTCTAAATGCACAGCAGGGGCAGAGTTCGGCAAAAGGTCTGGGTACGTATGTGGCTTATTCCGAACATAGAGACCATTCGAATGGTCAGCTATTCCACCACCAACCATATTACCCACCATAGATGATAAATTAGCGAGTTCTACTAAATGAGCGATAGGCAGAGAGCTTTTTGCTATTAATTGCTCGTCAATGGTATCAAGAGTTTGGTAACAAGCGTTTATTGCTCCAAGGAGAGTGTCACCATCAACGCCAATGGTTTCAACAAGCTTATCCTCATTTCTGAGACTTGTTCGGCTTGGTTTTCTTTTCTGCCTGAATTCAACTAATTGCTGGACTTTAAATTGCTTATTATCAATCAGTTCAGCTTCTTGTAACAATTCACTAAGTGGAATTTGAAGAGCAGACGCCAATTGTGTGGATACTTGCAAAGTGGGGGTGCGCTCTTTTCTTTCAAGCAACCCAACGGTTGTTCTATGAACTCCCGCAAGGTCGGCTAACTGTTCTATCGTCAAATTTCGCTGTTCACGGATATTTTTAACTAATTCGACAAATGCCGAAGTGATGCCTGTTTCCTTTGTCATACAACCCCTTGTCCAAACGATTGGCTCATTTTATGTAGCTTGACGCAGGATAGCTAGGAGACTATAGTCTCCACCGTGTATACGTAAGGGAAAAATATGAAAGTATTTGATTTGTTCTGTGGGACTGGGGGTTTTTCAAAGGGGTTGGAAAATTCCGCTAAAGGAAAATTTGATGTTGTTTTCGGCCTTGATTTATTGAGCACATCCGTTGAGACATTTAAACGCAATCACGCGAATGCTGTCGGCATTAGTAAAGATATTAGAACCGTCCGTAGGCATGAAATTGCTGACATTACAGGAATTAAAAAAGGCGGTTTAGATGTTTTGATTGGAGGGCCACCATGCCAAGGGTTTTCTTCCATTCGCCCTTTCAGATCATCAAAAGAAGACGACCCTCGGAATACTTTATTCGAGGAATACGCCTCTTTTGTGAACTACTTTCGGCCAAAAATATTTATCTTAGAAAATGTTGTTGGCCTTGCTACGCACAAAAACGGTTTAACATTGGAAGCAATACAAGAGTGTTTCAAAAAAATAGGATATGAAACTGATTGGAAACTTTTAAACGCTGCACATTTTGGTGTCCCACAAAAAAGGGAACGGTTTATTTTGATTGGTGTAGAAAGCGGTGGTAAAATTGCATTTCCAAAGCCTACGCATTTGTATAATGGGGCAACAATCGGACACAAAGATCGAACAAAATTACTAGAGCCCTCACAGCAGAAGCTTGCTAGTTCAAATACCCTAAAGCCCGCCATTTCTGTTATCGCCGCAATTGGTGATTTGCCTAAAATTGCATCAGGTGAAACCTCCGATGTATATACATCAAAACCTATTTCACAGTTCCAAAAAGATAGGCGTAAAAACACTAGAAAATTAAAATTACATACAGCTACTAAGCACTCTGAAAAAATGCTGGAAATTATTAAACATTCTGGGAAAAATATTAGTTGTATTCCAAAGCATTTGATAACTAGTGGCTTTAGTAGTTGCTACAGCAGGTTAGATGCTGATGATCCAGCAGTAACAATTACTGTAAATTTTGTTCACCCCGCTTCTAACAGGTGTATTCATCCTGTATTGAATAGAGCTTTAACCCCACGAGAAGGTGCGCGACTTCAATCTTTTGATGATGATTTTGAATTCTTTGGAAGCAGGACACAAATTACCAAGCAAATTGGTAATGCAGTTCCTCCTTTATTGGGAAGGGCGATTGGGGACACTATAGCAAGAGTAAATTAATGTTTGTTAGTTGCAAAAACTATCCTTTTTGCAACGGTTTGTGTGGGTTAATAAATTCAATCGCTTGCATGTTGCAAAACCTTGTAGCAAAATTATTGCATGAAAATCGCCTTCACCCGCATCCCCCAAAGCGCCGAATTTGTCGAGTAGGCCCACTATCACCGCATGTGACCAGGGCCTGAACTCGCCACGTTCCAGCCATATTTGTGGGCACAACCATGTCCGTGCGACGTTTTGTCCATGCGGGATTGATCCAGATCAAATAAACGTGATGACCATCCTTGTAAAATGACGTCAGTTTTCATTTTCACACAGGAATTATTGTTATGCGCACCTCCCTTTTTGCCAGCATTGCATC